>JBOHQB010000218.1:0-9220 GCA_050731995.1 Candidatus Rokuibacteriota bacterium | reverse complement strand
GCAACGTGCCCGGCCATCGTGATGAACACGCCCGCGGACGCCGCTCGCGCGCCGGTCGGCCCGACGTACACGATCACGGGGATCTCGGAGTTCAGCAGCCGCTGGACGATCGAGCGCATGGAGCGCTCGAGCCCGCCGGGCGTGTCGAGCTGGATGACGAGCGCGACGGCGCGCTCGGCCTGGGCGCGCGTGAGCGCGGTCTCGACGAGGCGAACCGTGACGGGGCTGATCACGCCCTCGATCTGGATGATCGAGACGGTCGCCGCGGCGGCGGGCACGGCCGTCAGGAGCGCGAGCGCCGGGACCAGGATCGCGAGCGCGCGGCGCATGGAGCTCAGAGCGCCGACTGGAGCGCGCCGACGGCGTGGGCGAGCAGCGCGATCTCCTCCGTCGAGCTGTACACCGAGAAGCTGGCGCGGCTCGTCCCGACCACGCCGAGCCGGCGCATGAGCGGCTGGGCGCAATGGTGACCCGCGCGCACCGCGATGCCCTCGGCGTCGAGCAGCGCGGCGACGTCGTGCGGATGGAAGCCCGCCACGCTGAACGAGACGACCGCGCCCCGCGCGCCCCGCGGGCCGTACACGGTCACGCCCGGCACGGCCGCGAGCAGGTCCGCGCACTGGCGGGCAAGCGCGCCCTCGTGCTCGGCGACCCGCTCCATGCCGAGCTTCTCGAGGTACTCGATCGCCGCGGTGAGCCCGACGGCTTCGGCGATGGGCGGGGTGCCGGGCTCGAAACGCCACGGCAGGTCGTTCCACGTCGCCCGGTCCGTCCAGACCTCCTTGATCATCTCGCCGCCGCCACGAGGCGGCTCGAGCGCTTCCAGGATCTCCCGGCGACCGTAGAGGACTCCGACACCCGTCGGGCCGAGCATCTTGTGCCCGCTGAACACGTAGAAGTCACACTCCAGCAGGGACATATCGAGCGGCAAATGAGGGGCCGCCTGAGCCCCGTCCACAAGCGTCAGCGCGCCCGCCCGCCGGGCCTCGGCGACCATCGCGGCGACCGGATTGATCGTGCCCAGCACGTTCGAGATGTGGGTGAACGCGACGAGCCGTGTCCGCGACGTCAGCAGCCGCCGGAAGCCCTCCAGATCCAACGCGCCGTCGCCCCGCACCGGGACGGACCGGATCGCGACGTCACGGCCGCGCGCCGCGAGCTGCCACGGGATGACGTTCGAGTGGTGCTCCAGCTCGGTGATCAGGATCTCGTCGCCGGTCCTCAGCGTGGGCGCGAGCGCCTCGGCGACGATGTTGATCCCGTCGGTCGTCCCGCGCGTGAAGATGATCTCCTGCCGGTGAGGCGCGCCGATGAACCGCTGGACCCGGTCGCGCGCGAGCTCGTAGAGCTCCGTCGCCTCCTCGCCGAGCGTGTGGATGGAGCGATGGACGTTCGCGTGGCTCCGCTCGTAGTACTGGGTCATCGCCTCGATGACCGTCCGCGGCTTCTGGCTGGACGCGGCCGAGTCGAGGTAGACGAGCGGCTGGCCGTTGACGATCCGGGCGAGGATCGGAAAGTCGCCGCGCACCCGCGCGTCCAGCGTCATCGGGGGCTCCCGCCCAGCGCCCGCCCGAGCACCGTGAGCGGCAGCGTCACGCAGCGCATCCGCGTCGGGCGGATGTCGGCGACCAGCGTCGCCAGGAGATCGGCGTCGGTCACGGCGAGCGCCTGGGACCGCGTGCGCCCGTGCACCATCTCCGCCAGCACGTCCGCCGACGCCGCACAGATCGCGCAGGAGTCGCCCGTGAAGCGCGCGGCGCGGATCGTCTCGCCTCCCGCGCGGTCGATGTCGAAGGTCATCCGCACGCGGTCCCCACAGAGGGGGTTGACGTCCTCCGCCGTCGCCGCGGGGGGCGCCAGCTCGCCCCGGAAGCGGGGCCGGCGCCAGCGCTCGCGAATCACGTCGCTGTAGACGGCGTTGCGCGTGCCGGCGCCGACGGCGGTCACTCCAGCTCTCCGCGCGCGGCGTTGGCGCGATACGGCGGGAAGCGGTACGCCATCTCGCGCGACAGCAGTCCGCCATGGCCGAGCGCGGCGATCTCCCGGTTGCCGATGGCCTCACCGGCCAGCAGTCGCGGCAGCACGAGGTCGAAGGTCGTCGCCTGCGAGAACATGCCGCACGTCGGCATCCCGAGCACCGCCAGCCCCTCCCAGCGCGCGAGCCAGAGCAGGCTGCCGGGGTGCGCGGGCGCTCCGTGGCGCTCCATGCGGGCGCCCAGCAGCGTGAGTCCGCCGAAGACGGGATCGAGTGGATCGAGCGCGGAGGCGCCCGCCACGATGAGGAGTCCCGCCCCGGCCGTGCGGTGCGCCGTCAGCTCGTCGGCGACCGCGCGCGCGCTCGGGCCCGCGTAACGGACCGCCAGCAGGCGGCCGCCGAACCAGTCCGCCTTCTGCGCGAGGGCCGTCTCGAAGCGTGAGCGCTGCCGGTCGTCGAGGCTCTCGCGGGCGACGGCGCCGATCGTCGTGGGCCGGAATCCAGCGACGCTGATCACGCCGCGCGCGGCGGCCGCGATCTTCTCAATCCCACCGACCGTCTCGCTCGGGATCGCGAGCGGCGTGATCTTGGCCTTCCCCACCGCCTCGCCCGGCTCGACCGGCTGGCCGTCGAAGAGCGTGAAGACCGAGACGCCCGCGTGCGCGTTGACGTCGGCGAGCAGCCCGGCCTGGACACGGAGCAATCCCCGCCGCGTGGCGCTGAGCGTCCACTGGCCGCCCGTGTAGCCCTTCACCTCTGTCCCCTCCCCGACGACGGCGGCCGCAAGCCTCGCGCCCGCCTCCTCCTCGTGGAGGTCGTCCGGGTCGAGCACCAGGAGGTGGACTTCCTCCCACGGCACTGCGAGGAGCGCCCGGGCGCCGGCGGCGTCGAGGCGCAGGCCCTTGGCGAGGGCGACCTTGCCGGCGGCGTCGCGCACGTCATGACAGAGAATGCGGCCGACGAGCGCCTCGGGCGCGGTGCCGTCGTGCCGCTGGGCGACCGCTTTCACCTTCGGGGCCCGCGCGCACTCATCGGCTGGCCGGTGCCGCCGCCGCGCAGCGCCTGGATCTCGGCGAGGATGGCGAGCGCGATCTCCGGTGCCGAGCGCGCGCCGAGGTCGAGCCCGATCGGCACGCGCACGCGCTTGAGCCGCGCGTCGGGCACGCCCTCCTCGGCGAGGAGCTTCATGATCGCCGCTCCGCGGCGCGTCGAGCCCAGCATGCCCACGTAGCCGACATCCGACGCCAGCGCCTTGCGGAGCACGGGGAGATCGTACTTGTAGTCGTGCGCGACGAGGACGAGCGCGGTGGACGCGACCATGGGATACGCATCGACCAGCTCCGAGGGGATGCCGACCCTCAGGTCGTCCGCGTCCGGGAAGCGCTCGCGCGTCGCGAACCGCGGCCGCCCGTCGACGACGGCCGTGCGGTAGCCGAGTGTCTTCGCCAGCGTGACGAGCGGCATGGCGACGTGGCTCGCGCCCACGACGAGCAGGGTCGCGGGCGGCGCCAGAACCTCGACGAAGGCGCGGACGTTCTCGAGGTAGAGCGTGCGCGAGGTCCCGTCCCCGATCACCTGAGGCACCTCGGCCGCGAAGCGCTCGTCGAGGAACGGCTCGCCCAGCGAGCCCTCCACGACGCCGTCGTCGAGCACGAGCAGCTTGGCGCCCGGCCCGTCGAGACGGGTGACGATCGCGGCGCGGCCGCCGGCGCGCGCGTGGGCGCGGGCACGGTCGTAGAGCCGGACCGCCGGATCGTCGGCACGGCCGACGGCGAGCGGCTCGACAAAGACCTCGATCGTGCCGCCGCACGTGAGTCCGATCTCCCACGCCTCCTCGTCGCCGAGGTTCATCTCGAGCAGCCGCGGCCGGTCGGTCGCCAGCACGTCCTCGGCTTCCTGGATCACCTGGGCGTCGACACAGCCCCCGATCGTCACCGACCCGAGGACGGCGCCGCCCTCGCCGACGACCATGTGCGCGCCCTCTTTGCGCGGCGTGGTGCCGCGGGTGTTCACGAGGGTGGCGACGGCGACACGGCCCGTGGCCCGCCTGGCCTCGTCGAGGTGCTCGAAGATCTCAGCCATGGAGCCCCAATGATACGCCGCCACCCGCGAAAACGAAACGCGAGACGCCGGTCAGAGCGACAGGTGCCCGCTCAGGTCCCGGAGCGACGCCAGGTTGTGGGCCGCGGCGAAGTGGTCGACGAGCGGCAGCGCGGCCGCCATGCCGCGCGTGAGGGGCTCGTACGCGGGGTTGCCGAGCAGCGGATTGAGCCAGATCACCCGCGCGGCGCGCCGCTTGATGCGCAGCAGCTCGGCGGCGAGGAGCTCGGGGTCACCCGTGTCCCAGCCGTCGGAGAGGAGGATCACGATCGTGCGCCGGTCCACGACGTGGGGGTACGCGCGGTTGAACTCGGCCAGCGACTCCCCGATCTTCGTCCCGCTCGACCAGTCGCGCACCGCCGTGAGCCCGCGCAACACCTCGCGGTACGAGCGCACGCGCAGCAGCTCGGTCACGCGGGTGAGACGGACCGAGAACGTGAACGTCTCGACGCGCGAAAAGACGTGCTGCAGGGCGAAGAGGAACTGCAGGAGGAAGCGGCTGTAGAGGTCCATCGAGCCCGAGACGTCGCAGAGCAGGACGAGCCGCGCCTTCTTCCGCCGGCGCGCCCGGAAGCGCAGCTCGATGAGATCACCCCGCGTGAGATTCGCGCGGAGCGTGCGGCGGAGGTCCACGACGCCGCGGCGGCGCACCGGGCGCCGGCGCCGGCTGAAGCGGCGCGCGAGCCGGCGCGCGAGCTGGATGGTGAGCGCCAGCACCTCGTCGAGCTGGTCGGGCGCGAAGGTCGAGAAGTCCTGCGCGCTGAGCGCCTCCCGGTCCGATGCCGCCGGCACGGAGAGCGGCTCGCCCTCGTCCGCCTCTTCGAGTCCACCCCACGCGTCGAGGGACACGGCCTCGGCGCCGTCGGCCGTGGCGCCCGGCGGCGCGTGCTCGGGCGGGATCTCCGGCCCGGCCAGGGCCCGCGCGACCTCGTCGGCGTCCGCGTCGGCGCGCCAGAACGCGGCGAAGCAACGGTCGAAGACGGGCGCGTCCTCGGGACGGCCCACCAGCACCGCGCGCAGGCCCAGGTAGACCTCGGCGCGATCGGCGAGATCGAGGTGCTCGAGCGCGCGTGTCGCGTCGGTCACCTGCAGCGGCGTGAGGGGCAGCCCCTGCCGCCGGAGCAGGGCTCCGAAGCGCACGATCGCGGCGGGGAGACTCCGCGACGCGCTATCGGGGGGCACGGCGGGGCGGCCCGAGGAAGGCGGCGGCGCGGGTCTCGACCTGGGCCGCGTCGGCGGCGCGCCCCATGTCGCGCAGGAGGCGCGCGTAGTTCTCGAAGCGCCGCGCGAAGTCCGACGGCACTTCGGGCCGCTGCTTGCCCGCGATCGACAGCGCGCGGTCGTAGGCCGCCGCGGCCTCGGCCCTCCGGCCCGTCGCGCGATAGACCTCGCCGAGACCCGTCAGCGGCTCGATCAAGTCTTGATGGCCCCGGCCGCCGGCTTTCTCTTTGACGGCGACACCGCGCTTGTAGAGCGTCTCCGCCTCCTCGTAACGCTCGCGCCGCAGCGCCAGCTCGGCGAGGTTCACCCAGCTCGTGCCGATGTCCGTGTGCTCCGGCTTGAGCACCTTCTCCCGGATGGCGAGCGCGCGACGATAGAGCGCCTCGGCCTCCTTGAGGAGCCCCTGCTCCACCGCGAGGACGCCGAGGTTGTCGACGACGGTCGCGACACGCGCGTGCTCCTTTCCGTAGGTCTTCTCGCGTATCGCGAGCGCCCGCCGATAGCTCGCCTCGGCGCTCGGGTAGCGCTTGAGCCGCAGCTGGACGGTGCCCAGGTTGTTCAACACGATCGCGACGTCCGGGTGCTCGGGCCCGTTGAGCCGCTCACGGATCGTGAGCGCCCGCAGCAGCATGCGCTCGGCCTCGAGGTAGCGCACCTGGCGGCGGTACACGGTCGCCAGGTTGTTCAGGCACGCTGCGACGCGGTTGTCGTCACGCCCCGAGCGCTCGGCCTCGCCGAGGGCCTCGAGGAACTGCTGCTCCGCGCCCGCGTAGTCTCCCCGGCGCATCGCGGCGATGCCGGCGTTCGCGAGCTCGGCGTACCGGTCCTGGGCGAGTGCGCGGCCGGGCGTGACTGCCAGCGCGGCGAGGACCGTCGTCAGGAAGAGCCGCCGCGTCACCCGGAGACTTGCAGGAACGCGCCGAGTCCGTCCTTGGCGACCTCGGCCCGGAACCGCTTCATGTCCTCGGCGTCCTTCAACACGCAGCCGAGCGTCTCGGCGACGACGGCCTCGTCGAGGTGGTCGGCGTGCAAGTCCGCGAGGGCCCGGGCCCAGTCGAGCGTCTCGGCGACGCCCGGCACCTTGGCCAGCCGCTTGCCGCGGAGGTGCTCCATGAAGCGCGCCACCTCGGCGGCGAGGCGCGCGTCGACGCCCGGCACCTTGCTCCGGACGATCCGGACCTCCTTGTCGAACGGCGGATAGTCGATCCAGAGGTAGAGGCAGCGCCGCCGGAGCGCGTCCGAGAGCTCGCGCGTGCGGTTCGACGTCAGGATCACGTGCGGCGGGTACGTGGCCTTGATGGTGCCGATCTCGGGGATCGTCACCTGCCAGTCGGAGAACACCTCGAGCATGAACGCCTCGAACTCCTCGTCCGCCCTGTCAACTTCGTCGACGAGCAGGACGGGCGACTGGTCCGGCTGGCTGATCGCCTGCAGCAGCGGCCGCCGCAGCAGGAACTCCTCGGAGAAGATCGCGTGCTCCTCGTCCTCGATCGCCCGGCTCCGGCCCTCGTTCAGCTTGATGTGCAGGAGCTGCTTCTGGTAGTTCCACTCGTAGAGTGCCGCCGCGGCGTCGAGTCCCTCGTAGCACTGCAGGCGGATGAGGTTCGTGCCGAGCATCCGCGCCATGACCTTCGCGACCTCGGTCTTCCCGACCCCGGCGTGTCCCTCGATCAGGAGCGGCTTACTGAGGCGCTGCGCCAGGTACACGGAGGTCGCGACCGGCGCGTCGGTCACGTACTCGGCCTGCTCCATCAGCTCCTGGATCTTCCGGATCTCGTCACGCATACCCGGTCATTCTACATGAACGCGCGCGAGGTCCTCCGGCGTGTCGACGTCCACCGGCATCGGGCTGTCCACCTCGACCGCCTCGACGCGTTCGGGGCGCGCGGCGACGACCGCCCGCGCGCCGGCGTCGCCGCTCAGCGCCCGGAGCTCGGCGAAGACCTCCGCGCCGAAGAGCACCGGCGTGCCGCGCACGCCGCGGTAGACGGGAACGATCACCGCCTTGCCCGTGCGGTCGCGCGCCGCCAGCAGCGCGGGCACGACGCTCCGGGGCGTCCTGGGCTGGTCCCCGAGGACGATCAGCGCGGCGCGCGCCGCCGGTGGCAGCGCGGCGACCCCGACGCCGATGGAGGAGGACTGCCCCGCCTCGGGGCTCGGATTCTCGGCGAACCGGACGCTCAGCCCCGCCAGGGCGTCGCGGACGGCGGCGGTCTCGCGCCCGGTGACGACGACCACATCCTGGACGTGCGGCAGGACCGCCTCGACGGACCAGCGCACGACCGGCTTGTCACCGAGCGGCAGCAGCAGCTTCTGCCGCCCCATGCGCGTCGAGAGTCCCGCCGCGAGAACGACCGCGGCGATCATCGCTGCCCCGTCGGAGCCGCCGGGCGCTAACCCGTCGCCCGCTTGACCGCGGCCTCGAGCGAGCGCCGCGCGAACACGCGCAGCAGGTGCGACTTGTACTCGACGGAGCCCTGCAGCGGGTCCGCCTGCACGTCGACGCCCTCCACCGCTTTCTGCGCCGCGGCCTCGATCGTCGCGGCGTCGAGCTTTTTGCCCGTGAGCGCCGCCTCGACGCCTCTGGCCCGCACCGCCTTCGTGCCGGCCCCGGTGACGCCGACGCCGGCCTTCGTGCACGTGCCCTGCTTGTCGAGGGACACGGCGGCCCCGACGCCGACGATCGCGAAACGCGACGCTGGATGCGGGAACTTCATGTACGCGGCGCCCGAGCCCGCGGCCCACACGGGCACGCGCACCTCGACGAGGAGCTCGTGCTCGCCGACAGCCGTCTCCATCAGCCCGGTGAACCAATCGTCGACCTTCACCGTGCGTCGGCCCTTCGCTCCCTCGCAGACCATCTCCGCACCGAGCGCGATCACCGCCGCCGGCCAGTCGGCCGCCGGGTCCGCGTGCGCGAGCGAGCCGCCGATCGTGCCCTTGTTCCGCACCATGGGATCGCCGATCAGCGCGGCGACCTCGCTCAGCATCGGGACCTTCGACTTCACGACCGACGAGGACTCCACCTGCCAGTGGGTCGTCATCGCGCCGATGACGAGCGCGCCGCCGTCCTCCTTGATGCCGGCGAGCCCCGGCACCTTGCGGAGGTCGATGACGTGCTTCGGCTGCGCCAGGCGCAGCTTCATCATCGGCACGAGGCTGTGGCCGCCCGCCAGGAGCTTCGCGTCCTCGAGCCGGCCGAGCAGGCCGAGCGCGTCCTTCAGGTTCGTCGGCGCGTGGTACTCGAACGAGGCTGGGTACATGCGCGTCTCCTATCGCTTGGCCTTCGCGGCCTGAATGACGGTCCACACACGCTCGGGCGTCAGCGGCATCGTCTCGATGTGGTCGACGCCGAGTCCGGCGAGCGCGTCCACGACCGCGTTGACCACGGCCGGTGTCGCCGCGATCGTCCCCGTCTCACCCGCGCCCTTGATACCCAGCGGGTTCACCGGCGTCGGCGTGACGGTGCGATCGGTCTCGTACATCGGCAGGAGATCCGCCTTCGGCAGCGCGTAGTCCATCATGCTCCCCGTCAGGAGCTGGCCCGCGTCGTCGTACACGGCGCCCTCCCACAGCGCCTGGCCGACGCCCTGGGCGATCCCGCCGTGGACCATGCCGTCCACGATCATGGGATTGATGACGTTACCGACGTCGTCCACCGCGAGGTAGCGCAGGATCTTCACCCCACCCGTGTCGGGCTCCACCTCGACCACGCACGCGTGGGCGCCGAACGGGAAGCAGAAGTTGGCCGGATCGTAGAACGACGTCTCCTCGAGGCCGGGCTCCAGCCCCTCCGGATAGTTGTGCGGCACGTAGGCGGTGAGCGAGACGGCGCCGAACGGCACGGCCTTGCCGGGCGCGCCCTTGACCTGGAACTGGCCGCCGACGTACTCGATGTCGCTCGCCGAGGCCTCGAGCAGGTGT
>JBOHQB010000217.1:0-1833 GCA_050731995.1 Candidatus Rokuibacteriota bacterium | reverse complement strand
GACTTCACCTGCCATAGGCCTGTCCCTCCGTTGGAAGTGTCGAACGAAGTTTACCGCGTGGGAATTCAGGCGTTTTCGTAACACCGCGCCCCGGGAAAGTCAAGGCGGGGTGCGCGTATAATCCGCGGCGTGAGGCGCGCGTGGGCGGGCGTGACACGCATCGGGCGCGGCATCGGTCGCGCGGTCGGCGCACGCCCCTGGATGGTCGCCGCGGTCACCGTCGGGGTGTTCGCCTCGAACGTCCTGCTGCCTCCCCTCGTCCTCGCCGCCGTCAGAAAGCCGTGGACGTACTTCGCCTTCAACCCGTGGCTCAAACGCCTGCCCGAGTACCTCGCCTCCGACGCGCCGTGGTCTCAGAAGCTCGACTTCCTGACGCGCGTCGCCGTCTTCTGGTTCACCGCCGATGGGCCGTACGGCGCGCCGGAGTGGGGCTTCGCCGTGGACGCGCTCGACCTCGCGCGCTTCGCCGGGCTCGCGCTGCTGATTGCCGTCTACTGGGCGCTCTGGCGCTCTGCGCGCGGCGGGCGGCACGTGAACGGATGGCGCGTCGCCGCCGGACGCCAGGGCGGCACGCTCGGCGTGATCGCGGGCGCGCTCGGACTCTCCACCGGACCGTGCAGCGTCGTCGGCTGCGGCGCGCCCGTGATGCCGGTGCTGGGTCTTGCCTTCGCCGGGCTCTCGAGCGGGACGCTCGCGCTCCTGTCGACGGGCTCGCGCGTGGCGATCACGATCGTGCTCGCGGCGCTGGCCGCGGGTGTCGCCTATCTCGCGTGGCAGGTCGGCGGCGTCAGAGGCGACGTCAGCCGGCGGCGACCCGCGTGACCAGCCAGCGGGCCGTGCGGAGCAGGCGCGCGTCGAAATCGTGCGCGCCGACGAGCTGCGCCCCCAGCGGCAGACCGTTGGCACCCTGCATGAGCGGCAGGGTCACCGCGGGCATGCCGCAGAGCGTCCACAGGGCGCAGAGCGCTGGGTCGCCCGTCGAGGCGAGCCCTTTCGGCGCGGTGCCGAAGGCGGGCGGCGTCAGGATCGCGTCGTAACGCTGCTCGAACAGCTCCGTGAAGCCAGCACGCATCGGCCGGAGGTGCGCGAGCGCCCGCTGGTAGTCGAGCGCGCTGACTTGACGACCCCGCTCGATGCGCTCGCGCAGCGAAGGCGACAGGCGGTCGCGCCCCCGCTCCCACTCGCGCTCGAGGTTCAGCGCGATCTCGGCGTTCATGATCGTCTCGTGACACCGCCAGCCCTCGAGCGCCGACGGCAGCAGCTCCACCTCCTCGACCCGGTCGCCCAGCAGCTCGACGAGCTCGGCGAGGGCCGCCTTCGCATCCTCGTCCACCCGCTCCCAGTGGGGCGTCTTGACGAACGCGAACATGGGCTCGAGCGGCGGCGCTTCCCGAGACACATCGACGAACGGAACGCGCGCCCGCGGCCGCGTGTCCGGATCGCGCTCGTCGTATCCGGCCGCCTGCTCGGCGAGCAGCGCCAGGTCCTCGACGGAGCGCGCGAAGAGCCCGACGTGGTCGAGCGTGCGCGAGAGACGGAACATCCCGTGGCGCGGGATCAGCCCGTGGGTCGGCTTGAAGCCGTAGACGCCGCAGTAGGCCGCCGGGCGGATGACCGAGCCGCCGGTCTGGCTGCCGAGCGCCAGCGGCGCCATGCCGGCGGCGACGGCGGCGGCGGAGCCGCTGGACGAGCCTCCGGGCGTATGGGCGGGGTTGTGCGGGTTCTGCGTCTTGCCCGGCGAGCGGGTGGCGAACTCGGTGGTCACGGTCTTGCCCATGATCACCGCGCCCGCCGCGCGCAGCATGGCGACGACGGTCGCATCGCGCGAGGGCG
>JBOHQB010000216.1:0-13448 GCA_050731995.1 Candidatus Rokuibacteriota bacterium | reverse complement strand
GGTCCTCCACCACGCGCTTCACGCGGCCTCGCTGCCGCAGCACGCGCCCGTAGCCTTGCGGGCGGTCGACAACCGCGGTGAGGATCGTGGCGGCGGCGCCGGTGGCGCGGTGATGCGCCACGAGGCGCTCCAGTGTCGCTGCCGAGATGAGCGGCATGTCGGCTGGCAGCACGAGGATCGTCCCCTCGTCGCACGCCTTCTTCGCCTGGAGCACGGCGTGCCCGGTGCCGAGCCGCTCGCGCTGCTCCACCACGACGACGTCGCTGGGCAGCGCCGCTCGCAGCGCCGGCGTCTCGGGCGGCTCGTCGGCGGCGGTCGCGGGCGGGCTCGCCGCGGGCGCCTACGGCACCGACACGGGCGGCTCGATCCGCCAGCCGGCGGCCTTCTGCGGCGTCGTGGGGCTGAAGCCCACCTACGGGCGCGTGTCGCGCTACGGACTCGTGGCGCTCGCCTCCTCGCTCGACCAGATCGGGCCCTTCGCGCTGGATGTCACCGACGCGGCGCTCCTCCTCGGCGCCGTCGCGGGCCACGACCGCCGCGACGCGACGTCGATCGACGCGCCCGTTCCGGACTACGTCGCCGCACTCTCGGGCGGCGTCGCCGGGCTCAAGCTCGGGATCCCCGACGAGTATTTCATCGACGGGATGGACCCGGAGGTCGAGCGCGCCGTGCGCGCGGCGATCGACGTGCTGAAGGGGCTCGGCGCCACCGTCGAGCCCGTGTCACTGCCGACGACGCGGCACTCGCTCGCCGCCTACTACATCATCCTCCCCGCCGAGGCGTCGTCGAACCTCGCGCGTTACGACGGCGTCAAGTACGGGCTCCGCGTCGCGGGCCGCGACCTCGTGGACATGGAGAGCAGGACGCGCGCGGCGGGCTTCGGCGCCGAGGTCAAGCGACGGATCATGCTCGGGACGTACGTGCTCAGCGCCGGCTACTACGACGCCTACTACGGCAAGGCGCAGAAGGTGCGCACGCTCGTGCGCCGGGAGTTCGCGGCGGCCTTCGCGCACGTCGATCTGATCGTCGCGCCGACGACGCCCAACGTCGCCTTCAGGCACGGCGAGAAGGAAGACCCGCTGTCCATGTACCTGAACGACGTCTTCACGATCCCCGGGAACCTCGCGGGGATCCCCGGCATCTCCGTGCCGTGCGGCTTCAGCGTCGCGGGGCTGCCGATCGGGCTGCAGATCCTCGGACGCCCGCTCGACGAGGCGCGCGTGCTGCGCGCCGCGTTCGCCTACGAGCAGGCGACCGACTGGCGCTCGCGCCACCCGGAGCTCGCGTGAGCGCGAGGGCGTGGCCTCTCATGACAAAGCTGGCGAGGCTCTCCGAGATCCTCGGAAGGGAGCAGCTGGCAGAACGCGAGCCCGAGTTTGAGCGACTCGGCGAGACGGCACTTTGGCAGGTCGAGCAAGACTTGGAACTGTTGGCCCGTCGGGTCCCCTGGAGCGAGGTTTGCCGGGCGTACCGTGATCTTCTGCGCAACGCCGGTCAGTTCGTCCATGCAATGTACGAAATCAGAGTCGCGGCCATGCTGGCGCCTGTGGCGACAGAACTGCAGCTGCACCCGAAAGTCGGCAATGGCGCATGCGACCTCAGGTGTCGCCTCTGTAGTTACGACCTGTTTGTCGAGGTCAGGACGAGAGAGGACGTTTTTCCCTGGGACCGGGTCGAGTGGAATGAGATGCGCCGGACAGGTGAGGGCGTGGACACCGATGTTCGCGAGCGCGCCACCACTCAAACCACCACAGATCTTCACGACTTGATCGCTCACAAGGACAGCCAGCTTCCGGACGGCCAGATGGGCATCGTGGTCGTCGGGTCGCGCGGTGGCCACTGGATCGATGTGGAGGCCGCCCTCTTTGGTGACGAGGTCGATCGTGCCTCCCGCTCGGGTTCCGTGTGGCGGGAACGGCAGGGGCATGGGCTTTATGGGCAACGGGCCCGTCCCAGCGCGGTTGTATGGCTCAAGCTGAGGCCGTCGTTCGGAGACGTGCGTGTCCACAGCCGCCTCTTTCTGAACCCCCTGGCCAATCATCCCATCACAGGAGAGATCGCTGAAACGCTCTTCGGTGTCTTCGACCGTTGGCGCGTCTTGACCCAAGAGGTGGACCGGATCCGGAAGATCCTGGTCGATCGTTACCAGCCCGAGCGCGTGATCCTCTTCGGCTCGCTTGCGCACTCCTCGGGCAAGGAGGTCCACTCGGCCAGCGACATTGACTTGTTTGTCGTCAAGCGGACCTCGGCACGGTACACGGATCGTGTAGGAGGCGTGCTGGATCTTGTCCAATCCCGGGTCGGGCTGAATGTCATCGTGTACACCCCTGAGGAGCTTGCCGCAGCCGAGCGGGAGGACAACTTTTTCGTACGGGACGAGATCCTAGGGCGTGGGTGTGTGCTGTTCCCATGAATCCCTTGGTGTCGCGCTGGCTACGCCTCGCCAATGAAGATCTGCGGATGGCCGAGCGTGCTCTGCAGGACGAGATCTTCCGTCAGGTATGCTTTCACGCACAACAGGCCGTCGAGAAGGCATTGAAGGGACTCCTGGTGGCTAGAGTCGGAACTCACATCAAAGGACATTCTCTGGAGCAGCTGCTGCTGTCCGATCCAGGTGTTGGCAGCGAGCTCGCGATGTGGCGACCGGCGCTCAGGAAGCTCGATCAGTTCTACTTGCCCACACGGTACGCTGACGTTGTCCCAACCGAAGCGGCAGAGCCGACCCGCGCCGACGCTGAAAGCGCACTCCAGGATGCCACGGCGTTCGGGGCAGACATCCGCAGCAAACTCGACCGAGAGCGATGAGCCGAACGGTCATGGCACAGTACGAAACCGTGATCGGCCTCGAGGTCCACGCGCAGCTCTCGACGCGCTCGAAGATGTTCTGCGGGTGCCCGACGGCGTTCGGCGGTGCGCCCAACACCCGGACGTGTCCCGTCTGCCAGGGCATGCCGGGCGTGCTGCCGGTGCTGAACCGCCGCGCGATCGAGTACGGCATCCGGACGGCGCTCGCGCTCAACCTCCGCGTGAACGCGGCGTGCCGGTTCGCGCGCAAGCACTACTACTACCCGGACATGCCGAAGAACTACCAGATCAGCCAGTACGAGGAGCCGCTCGCCGTGGACGGCTGGCTGGAGATCGACCTGCCCGACGGCCCGACCAAGCGCGTGGGCATCGAGCGCCTCCATCTCGAAGAAGACGTCGGCAAGCTGGTCCACGAGGGGCCGCTCGAGACCGCGCAGGCGAGCCTCGTGGACTTCAACCGCTCCGGCGTACCGCTGATGGAGACCGTGTCGAAGCCCGACCTCCGCTCGCCGGAGGAGGCCGCCATCTACCTGAAAGCGTTCCGGCAGGTCCTCGTCTGGCTCGGCGTCTGCGACGGCAACATGGAGGAGGGCTCGCTCCGCTGCGACGCGAACATCTCGCTTCGTCCGGCCGGAGCGGCGCAGCTCGGCACGAAGGTCGAGATCAAGAACATGAACTCGTTCCGATCGGTCGAGCGCGCTCTCGAGTTCGAGGGACGACGTCAGGCGGAGGCGCTCGCGAGCGGCGAGCGCATCGTGCAGGAGACGCGCCTCTGGGACGCGGAGCGGGAGTACACACGCTCGATGCGCTCCAAGGAGTACGCGCACGACTACCGCTATTTCCCCGAGCCGGACCTGGTCCCGCTGCGGCTCGACGCCAAGCGCGTCGACGAGATCCGCGCCGCGCTGCCCGAGCTGCCACGGCAGCTCCGCGAGCGGTTCGTCAAGGAGCATGGCCTGCTCCCGTACGACGCCGAGGTGCTCACGCAAAATCCGGCCGTCGCCGCCTACTACGAGGCCACGGCGTGCGCCTGGAGCCAGGCGCCGACAGCGGCGCAGTTCAAGACCGTGTCCAACTGGGTCACCTCGGTGGTCATGGGCGTGCTTCGCGGCGACGACAAGGGGGCCATCGCGAAGACGGTCCCGCCGGAGCGGCTGGCCGGCCTGCTCCACCTCGTCGAGGACGGCACGATCAGCGGCAAGCTCGCCAAGGACGTCTTCGAGAAGATGCTCCGCACGGGGGAAGACGCGGGGGCGATCGTCGCGCGCGAGGGGCTCACGCAGGTCGCCGACGAGGGCGCGCTCGAAGCGCTCGTGGCGCAGGCGCTTGACCAGCACCCGCGCATCGTGCAGGACTACAAGAGCGGGAAAACGCAGGCCGCCAAGGCCCTGGTCGGGCAGGTGATGAAGGCCTCGGGCGGTCGCGCGAACCCCGCGCTGGTCGCCCGGATCATCGAGGAGAAGCTCTCGAAATTGTGACCCGCTCGCTATAATCGAAGTGCCCGCCATGATTGAGCTTCATCGCGTCTGCAAGACCTTTGCAGTGGGGGCCGTGAAGGTGCCGGCGCTGACGGACGTCTCATTTCGGGTGTCCAAGGGCGAGTTCGTCACGCTTCACGGCAAGAGCGGGGCCGGCAAGACCACGCTCCTGCGCCTGCTCTATCGCGCCGAGCTGCCGACGGAGGGCGAGGTCGAGGTGCTCGGCGAGTCCGTGCCGGCGCTCTCGCCCTCGGAAGTCGCCGCGCTGCGCCGCTCGATCGGCGTCGTCTTCCAGGATTCCAAGCTCCTCCCCGGGCGCACCGTCTACGAGAACGTCGCCTTCGTGCTCCGCGTGCTCGGGACGCCCAAGCGCGAGATCACCGCGCGCGCGTTCGACGCGCTCCGCGCCGTCGGCCTCTCCTCGCGCGCGCAGGCCTACCCGGCGCAGCTCTCGCAGGGCGAGGCCCAGCGTGCGGCCCTCGCGCGCGCGATCGCGCGAAAACCGCTGCTCCTCCTCGCCGACGAGCCCACCGGCAGCCTCGACAACTCGATGGCGGCCGAGGTCGTCGACATCGTCAAGGACATCTGGGCGCGCGGCACGACCGTGCTCTTCGCCACGCACCAGGCGGGGCTCGCCGAGGTGCTGGGACGGCGCACGCTCACGCTCGAGGCCGGTCGCATCGTGAAGGACGAGGGGTAGCCCGTGTTCGGCTTTCTCGTGAGCGAGGCGCTCCGCGACCTGCGCCGCGCGGGACGCGTGGCGGTGAGCGCGATCCTCCTCGTCACGCTGTCGCTCGCCGCGCTCGGCGGCTACTGGCTCTTTTCCTCGAATCTCGGCGCGGCCGTGGAGCGCTGGCGCGACCGCGTGCGCATCATGGTCTACCTCAAGCGCGAGCCGGGCCCCTTCGAGGTGACGGCCCTCGTCGACCGCGTCGAGAAGATGCCCGGGGTCGCCGGGGTGCGCTACATCGGCAAGGCCGAGGCGCTCGGATCGCTCCGTCAGGTCCTCGGCAAAGACGCGAACGTGGTCGAGCAGCTGCCGCAGAACCCGCTGCCCGCGGCGCTCGAGGTCACGCCGACCCCGGACGCCGCGACGCCGGAGGGCGCCCGCGCGCTGGTGACGCGCCTCTCGACGCTGCCGGAGGCCGACGAGGTCGCGGGGTCACTGGACTGGGTCGAGCGGCTGTCGCAGTGGCAGCGGCTGTTCACGACGATCGGCCTCGGCATCGGCGCGGTGCTCGCGCTCGCCGCGATCCTGACGGTGACGACCGCCACGACGCTCGTGCTGCACGCGCGGCGCCAGGAGACGGAGATCATGCGCCTCGTCGGCGCGCCCGAGTACGTCGTGCGGCTGCCGCTCCTGATGCAGGGCATGGTGCAGGGGCTCGTCGGCGGCGTGATCGCCATGTGGGTGCTGATCGCCGCGCATGCCGTCGTCGCGCCGCGCCTGGAGCCCCTCGCCAGCCTCACGCTCGGCGTGCCGCGCCTCACATTCCTGCGCCCGCACCACATCGCGCTCCTGATGGTCGCCGGCACGCTGCTCGGCGGCTTCGGCGGCTGGCTCGCGCAGGGCCGGAGGGAGCCGTGATGCGGGCCGCGCTCGCCGCCGCCCTCGTCGCGGCGCTCGTGGTACCGGCGGCGGGCCAGCCGAGGAAGGACGATCCGCTCCAGGCGGAGCAGAAGAAGCTCCAGCAGACGGAGCAGAAGCTGCGGGAGGAGAAACGCCGCGCGGCCGACGCGCGGGCGCGTGAGACCTCGCTTCTCGCCGAGCTCGAGCAGATCGAGACGCGGCTGGCCGACAAGCATCGCGAGGTGGCGAAGCTCGACGGCCGCATCAAGAAGGCCCAGGGCGACATCACCACCCTGAGAACCGAGATCCGTCACCTCGAGGCGCAGCGCGCCGGTCAGCAGGAGGCGCTGTCGCGGCGGCTCCGCGCGATGTACAAGGTTCACGCGCAGGGCGGGGCGCTCCCCGTGCTCCTGAGCCGCGAGGATCCGGTCACGCGCGCCGTCGCCGTCCGCCACCTCACGAGCCTGGCCGCGTTGGACGCCCGCCTGATTCAAGAGTATCGTGGAACGTCGGCGAGTCTGGAGGATCGCCGGAGCCGGGAGGAGGCGCGCGAGCGCGAGCTCTCGGGGCTCCGCGCCGACGCCACGCGCGAGCAGGCCGAGGTGGACCGCCAGGGGGCCAGGCGGCGCGTGCTGCTCGCGAAGGTGCGCGACGAGCGGGCGTACCACGAGCGGATGGTGGGCGAGCTCACCGAGGCGTCGAAGCGCCTCGAGGCCTTCATCCGCGAGCTGCAGGCGAAGCAGCAGAAGCGGGTGGCGAAGGTCCCGCCGCCGAAGGAGACGCCCCCGGGGGCGGTGCCGCCGGCGGTCGGCTTCGGCGGCTTCCGCGGGCGGCTGCCGTGGCCGACGGAGGGGCGGATCGTCGCCGTGTTCGGCGCGCAGGTGCATCCGCGGTTCGGGACGCGCACGTTCCGCAACGGCGTGGACATCGAGGCCGGCGAGGGACGGGACGTCCAGGCCGTGTACGGCGGCCACGTGGTGTATACGGGATGGTTCAAGGGATACGGGAATCTGATAATCTTGGACCACGACAACGAGTACTACACGCTGTACGCGCACGTGGCCGAGATCCTCGTGAAAGAGGGCGACGACGTGCGGCAGGGGCAGCGCGTCGGAACGGTCGGCGATACCGGCTCGCTCGAGGGGCCGCGCCTCTACTTCGAGGTGCGCTACCAGGGCAAGCCGCAAAATCCGGAGCAGTGGCTCCGGCAGCGAAGCTGAAGGAGACTCGGGGGACTCGATGAAGAAAGCATTCGTCGTCGGCGCGTTGCTCGTCGTGCTGACCCTCTCGCTCGGCGGGACGGTCTCGAGCAAGGTCACGGACACGGGGGCGACGTACGAACAGCTGCGGCTGTTCACCGAAGTGCTGTCCATCATCCAGAACCAGTACGTCGACGCGGTGCCGCCCAAGGATCTGATCTACAGCGCCATCAAGGGCACGCTGCGCGGGCTCGATCCGCACAGCTCGTTCCTCGACCCGGAGTCCTACAAGGAGATGCAGGTCGAGACCACCGGCTCGTTCGGCGGGCTCGGGATCGAGATCACGCTCAAGGACGACATCCTGACGGTCGTCGCGCCGATCGACGGTACGCCGGCGTTCAAGGCCGGCTTCCAGACCGGCGACCGAATCGTCAAGATCGACGGCCTCTCGACGAAGGACATGCAGCTGCCCGACGCCGTCAAGCGCATGCGCGGCAAGCCCGGCACCAACGTGACGCTCTCGATCGTCCGGGAGGGGTGGACGGAGCCGAAGGACTTCACGCTCACGCGCGAGCAGATCCGCGTGCAGTCGGTGCGCACGCACGACCTGGGCAACGGCATCTTCTACCTCCGCCTCCGCCAGTTCCAGGAGCAGAGCCCCCACGACATGGAGACCGCGCTCGAGCGGTTCGAGAAGGCGGGGATGAAGGCGCTCGTCCTCGATCTGCGCAACGATCCGGGCGGGCTGCTGACGGCCGCGGTGGAGATCACCGAGAAGTTCATCGACGACGGCAAGCTCGTCGTCTACACCGAGGGGCGCGTGCGTAACCAGAACATGCGCTTCACCGCCCACGCCAAGCGCCCGTGGAGCAAGATGCCGATGGTCGTGCTCGTCAACCAGGGCAGCGCCTCGGCGTCCGAGATCGTGGCGGGGGCGCTCCAGGACTGGGGGCGCGCGATCGTCGTCGGCACCCAGACCTTCGGCAAGGGCTCCGTGCAGACGATCATCCCGCTCTCCGACGGTTCCGGGCTGCGGCTGACGACGGCGAAGTACTTCACCCCGAAGGGTCGCTCCATCCACGGCAAGGGCATCACGCCGGACATCGTGGTCGAAATGCCCAAGGAGCCGGCGGGTCAGCCCCGGCCGCTGCCCTCGGCGGACCCGATGGAGGACTTGAAAAAGGACGCGCAGCTGCAGCGCGGCCTCGACGTGATCAAGGCGATGCGCCTGCTCGAGCAGCAGCGCCCGGCGGAGCCGCCCCGGGCCCAGGCGGCGCCCTCGACGGCGACGCGCTAGACAGACGGCAGGGCGGAGGGCGATGGGCGCGTTCCCATCGCCCTTCGTGTTTCTGCCCATGGATGCCGAAGAAACAGGCAGACGATGCGGGTGCTGGGAATCGAGACCTCGTGCGACGAGACGGCGGCGGCGGTGCTCGCCGACGGGCGGCGTGTGCTGTCGAGCGTCGTCGCCTCGCAGGACGAGGTCCACGCGCCGTACGGCGGGGTCGTGCCCGAGCTGGCGTCGCGGCGGCACATCGAGGTGATCGTGCCCGTCGTCGAGAAGGCGCTCGCCGACGCGGACGTCCGACTGACGGACCTCGACGGGATCGCGGTCACGCAGGGGCCCGGCCTCGTCGGCTCGCTGCTCGTCGGCTGCTCGATGGCGAAGGCGCTGGCGTGGGTGCACCGCCTGCCGCTCGTCGGCGTGAACCACCTCGAGGGACATATCTACGCCGCGTTCCTGACCGACGACCCGCCCGAGCATCCGTTCCTCGCCCTGGTCGTCTCGGGCGGCCATACGGCGCTCTACCATGCGCCGGCGCCGTTCTTGTACCGGCTCGTCGGTCAGACGCGGGACGACGCGGCCGGAGAGGCCTTCGACAAGGTCGCGAAGCTTCTCGGCCTGGGCTTCCCGGGCGGGCCCGTCATCCAGCGCACCGCCGAGCGCGGCGACCCCGCCGCGATCGCGTTTCCGGTCGCGCAGATGACGGACGGCGCGCGTGACTTCTCGTTCAGCGGAATCAAGACGTCGGTGTCCTCCTGGGTCAAGCGGCACGCCCCGCTCTCCGGGGACCAGATCGCCGACGTGGCCGCGTCGTTCCAGGCGACGGTGGTCAAGATGCTGGTGCGCAAGACCGTTCGCGCCTCGCTGCACCTGGGCGTCAAGCGGGTCGTGCTCACCGGGGGTGTCGCCGCCAACGGTCCGCTCCGGGCGCTGCTCGCGGCGGAGTGCGAGGCGCACGGCATCCGGCTGCACGTCCCGCCGCGACACCTCTGCACCGACAACGCGGCGATGATCACCGCGGCGGGTTCGGCGAGACTGGCCGCCGGCGAGCGCGCGCCGCTGACCATGAACGCGCTGCCCGACCTCGCCCTCGCCTCGTGACGGCCGCGCGCATGAACTACGAAGCCGTCCTCGCCGGGCTGCCGGACGCGGTGATCGCCGTGGACGCCGACCTGCGTGTCGTGTTCTGGAACGCCGCCGCCGAGGTGCTGACCGAGCGCTCCGCGCGGCGCGCCGAGGGGCGGCTCCTCAAGGAGATCTTCGCCCCCGACGCGCCGGTGGTGCGGCACCTCGCGGAGACGCTGGCGACGGGAGAGAGCCGCTCGGAGGCCGAGGGCTCCGTCGAGCGGCCGGACCACCGCGCGGTGCCCGTGTCCATCCTCGTCGCGCCGCTCTTCGACCGCGGCGGCCAGGTGGAGGGCGCGGTCGCGGTGCTCCGCGATCTCTCCCGCATCCGCCAGCTCGAGAACGAGGTGCGCCGCGGCGAGACGCTCGCCGCCGCCGGGCGCATGGTCGTGGGCCTGGCGCACGAGATCCGCAACCCGCTCGGCGCGATCCGCGGCGCGGTCCAGCTCCTCGCGCGCGAGCTCGGTCCCGACTCGAAGCTGCAGGAGTACACCGCCGTGCTCGTGACCGAGGTGGACCGCGTCAACCGCATCATCGAGATGCTGCTCGACCTGGCGCGGCCGGCGCCGATCCGGCCCGTGCCGCTCAACCTGCACCAGCTGCTCGAGCGCGTGGCGCTGCTCCACGAGGAGGCCGCGCGCGAGCGGCGCGTCGCCCTCGTGCGGCGGTACGACCCGAGCCTCCCGCCGATCCTCGGCGACGAGGACCGGCTGCTGCAGGTGTTCCACAACCTCGTGCGGAACGCGCTGGAGGCGATGACCCAAGGCGGCACGCTGACGCTCCTGACGCGCGTGAGCCTCGATCCGCTCTTCGGCAAGATGGACCTCGGCACCGGGCAGCGGAGCATGGTGGAGGCGCAGGTGATCGACGAGGGCGGCGGCATCCCCGGGCCGGCGCGGGCGCGCATCTTCGACCCGTTCTTCACGACGAAGGAGCGCGGCCTCGGCCTCGGGCTCGCCATCTGCCACCAGGTGCTCGAGCAGCACCGGGGCGCCATCCAGGTCGACAGCGCGGAGGGCCGGGGCACGACCGTGACGTGCTTCCTGCCGATCGCCCGATGAGACCGCCCGCGTCGCTCCCGAGGCGCGCCACGGCTTGGCCGGGGCGCGTCCGAGCGTGGGGGGTCTGGGGGCCATGTCGGGACCCCCAGGACGATCAGTGAGCGCGCGGATCCTGATCGCCGACGACGAGGACAGCCTGCGCTGGGTCCTCGAGAAGGGGCTCCGAACCGCCGGGTACGAGGTGACGTCGGTCAAGGACGGCGAGTCCGCGCTCCGCGCCTTCCAGGCCGAGCCCTTCGACCTCGTCTTCCTCGACATCCGCATGCCGGGGGTGGATGGACTCACCGCACTCGGGCGTCTCAGGGAAGCACGCCCGGACGCGCTGGTCGTCGTCATGACCGCGCACGGCACGATGGAGACGGCGATCCAGGCGATGCAGCGCGGCGCCTACGACTACCTCGCCAAACCGTTCGACCTCGACGAGGTGCTGCTGCTCGCCGAACGCGCGCTCGCCGCCGGGCGGCTCACCCAGGAGGTCGCGCGCCTCAAGACCGGGCTCGCGGAGGTGTGGGAGTTCGGCGCGCTCGTCGGCCGCCACCCGCGCATGCAGGAGGTCTACAAGACGATCGGCCGCATCGCGGGCAGCGACGTCACCGTGCTGCTCCGGGGCGAGTCCGGCACGGGCAAGGAGGTCGTCGCGCGGGCGATCCACCACTACAGCCGCCGCGCCGGGCGCCCGTTCGTCGCCGTGTCGAGCGCCGCGATCCCCGGCACGCTGCTCGAGTCCGAGCTCTTCGGCCACGAGCGCGGTGCCTTCACGGACGCGAAGGAGCGCAAGCTCGGCAAGCTCGAGCTGGCCCACGGCGGCACGCTCTTCCTCGACGAGATCGGCGACATGCCCGTCGAGCTCCAGGGAAAGCTCCTGCGCGCGCTCCAGGAGCGGACGATCGAGCGCGTCGGCGGCCACGATCCGATCCGCATCGACGTGCGGGTGCTCGCGGCGACCAACCGCGACCTCGAGGCGCTGATGCGGGACGGCCGCTTCCGCGAGGACCTCTTCTACCGGCTCAACGTCGTCACGCTCCAGCTGCCGACGCTGCGCGAGCGGCAGCGGGACATTCCGCTGCTGGTCGAGCACTTCCTCGCCAAGTACGCGCCGGGGCTCGGTGAGCGCGGCGTCGCGCCGGACGCGCTCGACCGGCTCGTCGGCCACGAGTGGCCCGGCAACGTGCGCGAGCTCGAGAACGTCGTGCAACGCGCGATGGTCATGGCGACGAGCGGCGTGATCCTGCCGGAGCACCTGCCGATCGGGCCGGTGTCGGCCGCGGCGTCCGTCGCCGTGGACGCGACGCTCGAGGAGATCATCGAGCGCAAGCTCGTGGCGTGCGTCCGCGGGCTTCGCGAGCACACGAGCGCGAACCTCTACGATTTGATGATCGGGCTCGTCGAGAAGCCGCTCCTGCGCGCGGTGCTGCGCGAGACGGGCGGTAACCAGGTGCGCGCGGCCCAGATCCTCGGTATCAACCGCAACACGCTGCGCAAGAAGCTCACCGAGCACGGGATCGATCCCGACTCTCTCCAGGGGTAACGCGTCCCGTGCGCGGCCGCGCGCTTGCCTCGTGCTTCGTGGCGTGGCACGCGCTGGTCCTGCTGGTCGCGGCGGCGCCCGCGACCGTCCCGCTCGGACCGCTGCGCGCGCTCGTCGGCCCCTACGCGCGGTGGCTGCTTCTCCTCGAGGGGCGGTGGAGCTTCTTCGCGCCGGACCCGGACCCCGGACGGATCGTCCGCTACGTGGTCGAGGACGGGGGGCTTCGCCGTCATGCTGGGGCTGTGGGCGTTCTCACTCGTGATGCTGACGGCGCACGCGGCCTTCCTGCCACGGCCCCGCCGGCGCGCGGACGTCACCGCCGCTGTCTCGGAGTCGGAACATTGACCGCTATCCGAGCGTTTGCTCCAATGGCCCCATGGGTCAGTTCAGGGTGAGTGTCACGCTCTACCCGCGCGGCGCCGGCGAACCGCAGCGCCTCGAGGCGCTGGTGGACGCGGGCGCCTGCTACACGGCCGTACCGCGCCCGATCGTCGAAGCGCTCGGCTGCGAGCCGCACCGGACACAGGGTGTGCAGTTCGCCGATGGGCGTGCCGAGCAGTGGTCGCTCGCGCAGGTCGAACTGGAGTACGAGGGCCGCCGCGCGGTGACGCCAGTGCTCATGGCTCCGCCGGACGCACCGATCCTTCTCGGCATGACCACGCTGGAGGAGCTCGGGCTCGGCATCGACCCGATCAATCAACGGCTCGTGCCGGCGGAGATCTTCCTGTTCGCGGTCAGATAGCCCGACCGCTCAGCTCGGGCGGTAGATCTCGCCCCCCGACTTCCTGAACTCGTCGGCCTTCTCGCGCAGTCCCTGGACCACCGCGACGGTCTCCGCGGGCAGCCCGTGCGTGGCCGCGTACTCGCGAACCTCCTGCGTGATCTTCATCGAGCAGAACTTCGGGCCGCACATGGAGCAGAAGTGCGCGAGCTTCGCCCCCTCGGCGGGGAGCGTCTCGTCGTGGAACTCCAGCGCGGTCTCCGGGTCGAGCGAGAGGTTGAACTGGTCCTCCCATCGGAACTCAAAGCGCGCCTTCGACAGCGCGTCGTCCCACTCGCGGGCGGTCGGATGGCCCTTGGCCAGGTCGGCCGCGTGGGCGGCGATCTTGTAGGCGATGACGCCGTCCTTGACGTCTTTCTTGTTCGGCAGGCCGAGGTGCTCCTTGGGCGTCACGTAGCAGAGCATCGCGGTGCCGAACCAGCCGATCATCGCGGCGCCGATCGCGGACGTGATGTGGTCGTAGCCGGGTGCCACGTCAGTGACGAGCGGGCCGAGCGTGTAGAACGGCGCCTCGTGGCAGACCGCGAGCTGGCGGTCCATGTTCTCCTTGATCAGGTGCATCGGCACGTGGCCGGGCCCCTCGATCATCACCTGGACGTCGCGCTCCCAGGCGATC
>JBOHQB010000215.1:0-3672 GCA_050731995.1 Candidatus Rokuibacteriota bacterium | reverse complement strand
TCCATCGAGGTCTGACGCTCGGATTTGCGATGCTGATCTCGCTGCTGCCGGTCGCCGCGCTGATCGCGGTCTTCTGGCCGCGGCTCGCGGGACATCTGGAGACGGAGGAGCTACTCGTGCTGCTGGGGGCCGTGGTGATCGTCACGCTGCTGGTGCCGCCGGCACGCGACGTGGCGCGACGGCTGCTCGACCGGTACGTCTACCGGACGTATGCCAACTATCAGCGGACAGTTCGCGGGGCGAGCCAGATGCTCACGCGCGTCCTCGACCTCAAGCGTCTCCTCCTCTTCATCAGCGACACGGTCGCGACGTCCACCCGTGCCGAGGGTGTCGCCATCTACCTGCGAGACGAAGACGGAGTACACCGGGCGCTGCCGGAACGCCGGATCGGCAACGCGGCCTTCACGGCGCCGGATGCCGCGCCGGATGATATCGTGGCGGCGCTCGAGCGGATCAAGGAACCGATCGTCGCCGAGGAGCTCGCGCGGGATCCGGTGCCGGCCGAGTTTCGGCAGGCCGTCGAGAGCCTCCTCGGGCTGGACTGGGCGCTGATCCTGCCCGTCGTCTCCGAGGACGAGGTCATCGCCTTCATCACCCTGGGGCCCAAGCTCTCGGGCGATCCGTACTACCCTCAAGACCTCGATCTCCTGATGACGCTCGCGAACCAGGCGGGCATCGCGGTGAAGAACGCGCGCCTCTACGCTGAGGTCGTGCTGGCGCGCGAGTACATCGAGAGGATCGTCGCGACGATCGAGAGCGGGGTCGTCGCGATCACAGCCTCCGGCCGGATCACGATGTTCAACCCGGCCGCGGAGCGGCTGACCGGGTTGGCAGCTGCCGACGTGACCGGCCGGCCGGTCGGCGCGCTTCCGGCCTGCCTGGGCGACCAGCTGACGGCCGCGGTCGGCGACGGCCACGCGCACACGCAGCCGGAGGTCGAGCTCCCCGACGCCGGCGCCCCGTCCGACGGGCCCGTGACGCGCCCGGTCATCTGCACGACTTCGCCCCTCCGCGACCCCGACGGGGCTATCCTTGGAGCGGTGGCCGTCTTCAGCGACCTGACACCCTTCAAGGAGCTCGAGATCGAGCGGCAACGCGCCGAGCGGATCGCGTACTTCGAGATGCTGGGCTCGACCATCGCGCACGAGATCAAGAATCCGCTGGTCGCGATCAAGACCTTCGCCCAGCTCATCCCGCGCCGGCGCGGCGACGATCGCTTCGTCGAGGACTTCAGCCGCATCACGACGCGCGAAATCCTCCGGATGGAAGAGCTCCTCGACCGGCTCCGGGCGCTGTCCCGACCGAGCGATCGCCCGCTCCACCCTCTCGACCTTCGCGTGCCGATCGGCGAGGCGATCGAGTTCCTGGCGCCGGCCTACGCCGAGAAGCGCGTGACGCTCACCGCGGCGCTGGGCGAGGCGGTATGCGGCGTCCTCGGCGATCACGCGGAGCTCGAACAGCTCTGCCTGAATCTGCTGATGAACGCGCTCGAAGCGACGGCGACGGGCGGCAACGTCCGGATCGACCTCACGCGCTCGGACTCGCACGTGCGCGTCAGCGTGGCCGACTCCGGCTCCGGCATCCCCGTGGAGCTGATTGCGAGGATTTTCGATCCCTTCATCACGACGAAGCAGCGCGGGACCGGCCTCGGCTTGGCCGTCTCGACGCAGATCGCCCAGGCCCACGGCGCGCGGTTGCGCGCTGCGAACCGGCCGGCGGGCGGTGCGATCTTCACTCTCGAATTCCCGGCGACGGTGACCACGGCGGGCACGGTGAGCGCGTGAACACGGTCCTGGTCGTGACCGCCGACGAGGCGGTCCGCGCACGGGTGTTGCGCTCCCTCGGCGGGTTCACGGTCTTCCAGACGCAGTCCGATTCTGACGCGCTCACCACCCTGCGGCTCGTGGACGTCGACGTCATCCTGCGCGACAGCGCCGGGCCGCCGGGAGCGCTCGCCACGTTCGTGGCCGGCGTTCGGGCAAACGCGCCGACGGCGCTCATCGTGGCGCTCGGGCTGGCCGGCGCGGACGAGACCACGGCCGACTTCGCGATCCCCGACGGATTCACCGCGCGAGACCTCGACGCCATCCTGCGCCAGGCCCTCGACAAGCAGCGCCTGCTGCGTGAGCTGGCAGTGCTTCGCGCCGCGGCGGCCGCCGGGCCGTCGGGCGTGGGCGCGGTCGCCGTCGCGCCGGCCGCCCCTCGCTGGGACGACGCCGCGCTCGCCCGGGTACTTCAGGGCTTCGCGCGCGTGTTCGCGGCCGGCTTCGACCTGCCGCGCGTCGTGGAGATGGCGCTCGACGCCATCGGCGATCTCGTCCGGCCGACGCGCATGGCGCTGCTCCTGCCCGACCCCGAGGGTACGCATCTGCGGATTGTCGCCGACCGTGGTCTCGCGCCCCAGATCGTACGCTCCGTCCGCCTCTCGGCGACCGAAGGCCTGGCGCGCTGGCTCGGCACGCAGGGCCGCCCGGCGTCGCTCGCCGAGCTGACTGATCCGGAGCTGACGCGCGAGCTGCGATTGCTGCAGGGCATCGTCGCCGTGCCGCTGCTCGCCCACGGCCAGCTCGTCGCCATCCTCGTCCTCGGCCAACCCGTCGTGGGCGGCACCTACAGCCGGAGCGAGCTGGAGACCCTGTTCGACCTCGCGACGCAGCTCGCCACCGGCATCCGCGACGTCACCCTGCACCACCAGCTCGCGACCGAAAAGGAGTTCACCGAGCGCATCCTCTCGCACATGTCGAACGGCGTCGTCAGCATCGGCCGCGATCATCGCATCGGCATCATCAACCGCCGTGCCGAGGAGATCCTCGGGCTTCCCGCCCAGGCGGCGCTCGGGCAGGACCTCCGAACGCTGCCCTCGCCGCTCGGCGACCTGCTCTTCGACACGCTGTCGTCGGGTCGCGTGATGCCCCGGACGGAGCTGCAGCTGGCGCTCAACAGGCTGTGGCTCGAGGTGTCCACCTACGTGGTGAGGGGCGACGAGCCGCTGCCGCTCGGCGCCGTCATCGTCTTCGAGGACCTGACGGCCCAGAAGGAGCTGCAGGAGAAGAAGCGCGAGGCCGAGCAGGTCCAGCTGCTCACGCGCGTCGTCGCTCGGATCGCCGACGAGATCAAGAACCCGCTCGTCTCCATCAACACCTTCGTCGAGCTGATCGGCGAGCGCTACGACGACCCGGAGTTCCGACGCCACTTCTCGGCCATCGTCCGCCGCGACGTCCGACGCCTCGTGGATATCCTCGAGAAACTTGCGGGGCTGGTGATGGAGGGTGAGTTAAACTTTTCGGTCGTGGACGCGCAGCAGGTCGTGGCCCAGCTCGTCGAGTCGGCCGATCTCGACGACGACGAGGCGGACAAGCACGTGGAGCTCGAGCTCGCGCCCGTCGCGGAGCCGCACTTCGTCAAGGTGGACCCGGCGCAGCTCGGCAAGGCCCTGAACTACCTCGTGCGTTACCTCGCCTGGAGCTCGTCCGAAGCGCGCACGAAGATCTCGCTCTCCGTCGGGCGACACGACGACGGCGGCAGCTCCGTGCGGATCATGGTCGCCTCGCGCTCGGCCCGCGTCCCGCCCGAGCGCGCCCAGCGGTTGTTCGATCCCGTCCACATGGTCCAGGAGAGCCTGGTCGACGTCGGCCCCGCCGTCAGCCGGCGCCTCGTCGAGGCGCTGGGCGG
>JBOHQB010000214.1:0-1915 GCA_050731995.1 Candidatus Rokuibacteriota bacterium | reverse complement strand
TCCTGCACTTCGGCGAGATGGAGCTGGCGCGGCTGCTGGTGGGCGCGCAGGCAGTGACGCCGGCGTGAGGGACCACCCGGGAGGACAGCCATGAAGAACGGGTTCAAGGTGATGGACAGCGACCTGCACACGATGGAGCCGGACGGCCTCTGGGAAAAGTACCTCGACGAGCCGTTCAGGAAGTACGCGCCGCGGTTCGTGCGCGGCGCCGACAACGCGTCCAACCAGCCGTTCATCAAGATCGGCGACCTCGAGATCGGCGAGATGTCCAGGCGGCCGCGCACGGCGGTCGTCGGCAAGGACCTCCAGCGGCGCGCCTTCGAGCGTCATCCGCACTACGCCGTGGCGCACGCGCGCGGCTACGACTCGGAGACCCACCTGCAGGCGATGGACATCGAGGGCATCGACGTCGCGGTCCTCTACGGGACGCGCGGACGGCAGGTCCTGATGCACGACGACCTCGATCCTCAGGTCGCGGCGGCGCTCGCCCGCGCCCACAACGACTGGACCCGCGATTTCTGCGCGATCGATCCCAAGCGCCTGAAGTTCGCCGCCCAGCTCGCCTTCCACGACGTGCCCTCGGCGGTCAGCGAGGCTCGCCGCGCCGTGCGCGACCTCGGCGCGATCGCCGTCATCGGCAACCCCAACCCGATCAACGGGCGCCACGTCCACGATCCCGCGCTCGAGCCGCTGTGGGACGCGCTCGAGGAGCTGAGCGTGCCGATCGGCTTCCACCCGACCGGGCAGTCCTCGCTGCGCGACGACCTCGCCCGTCGCTACCTCGACACGCCGAACGGCCGCGTGATCGGCGTCGCCGGCCGCAACCCCGTCGAGCTGATGATGGCCTTCGGCAGCATGGCCGCCGGCGGCGTGCTCGAGCGTCACCCGCGGCTGCGCTGCGCCTTCCTCGAAGGCACCTGCGGCTGGCTCCCCTGGTGGCTCTGGCGCCTGGACGAAGCGTGGGAGAAGTTCGGCCCGGGCTCCGAGGTCCAGATCTCGCGCCTGCCGAGCGAGTACTTCCACCGCCAGTGCTGGATCGCGACCGACGCCGACGAAAAGCCGCTCCGGCAGGTGATCGAGGCGATCGGCGACGACAACATCGTCGTCTCCACCGACTACCCGCACTCGGACGGGCTGTTCCCGACGGCGATCGAGGAGTTCGTGGCGCTGGAAGGCGTGAGCGACAAGTCCAAGCGCAAGATCCTCTGGGACAACTGCGCCCGGTTCTACCACCGCGACTGATCTATATAGTGAGCCGTCCGGGGATCGAACCCGGGACCCCCTGATTAAAAGCGAGCCCGCGGACCCGCGCACGACGATGCATGACGAGCTAAGCGCGCGTGATTCCGAAGGGTGGTGATTGGGCCGACCATGCCTCGATGCCCGTACATCGGGGTGAGTTGGAACCAGAGTGGAACCAAGACGGGCGGATTCAGTTCGCGCCGACTAGGACGGCTGCGTAGCGCATGCGAGGCACCAGGATTTTCAGTCGACCCTTCGGGTTCAGACCATGCGCCACCATCGTCAGACATTGTTGATAGTCAAGCGGATAGCGAGCGCTGAGCATCGCCCGTCTGGGCGATAGCCACGTATGGTGGCCCATACTTTCGGCAAAGTTTCGGCAAAGTCACTCGTCCCAGAACTATGCACGTCCCGATCTGAAGTCGGCAGCGCGGGAGTTGAACCCGCGGCCTGCTGACTAACAGCGAGAGTCTGGGGCAATCTCACCAGTACGAGGATTGACAGTTCTCATCTTTGATCGCCTGCATAGCCTGCGTCCGCGACTATTTACATTCTCACGGGTCCGCAGCGGACGTGCGAGAAGTGGCGGCCAGTTCCGCCCTTTCGCGCGGCGTGAGTGACAGGCTCGGTGACAGGTGTCAGCGATGGGGAAAGGGGCGGGCCACGCAAAGAC
>JBOHQB010000213.1:0-8493 GCA_050731995.1 Candidatus Rokuibacteriota bacterium | reverse complement strand
GACGCGATGGCGATCCTCGCGGGCGACGCGCTGCTCACGCTCGCCTTCCGGCTCGTCGCCGACAACGCGGCGCGCGTCGCCGACCCGGCCTTCATCGGCCAGATCGTCGCCCAGGTCGCCGACGCCGCCGGGACGTTCGGGATGGTCGGCGGCCAGGTCGTGGACCTCGAGAGCGAGGGAAAGACCGTCTCGCCCGAGACGCTCGACTACATCCACCTGCACAAGACCGCGGCGCTGATCCGGGTCTCGCTGCGCACCGGCGCGATGCTCGCCGGCGGGCGGGAGGCGGACGTGGCGGCGCTGACCGAGGCGGGCCAGTCGCTCGGTCTCGCCTTCCAGATCGTGGATGATATCCTCGACGTCGAGGGCAGCCTGGAAGAGCTCGGCAAGACGGCCGGCAGCGACGCGCGCAAGCAGAAAGCGACCTATCCGGCCGTCCACGGCATCGAGGCCTCGCGCGCGCGCGCGCGGGATCTGATCGAGCGGACGAAGCGGGCGCTCGAGCCGGTCGGCTCGCCGGCCGGGCCGATCCGCGCGCTCGCCGACTTCGTGTACGAGCGGAGGTCCTGACGGCATGTCCGTGATCACCGGGGTCTACGCGCGCGAGATCCTCGACTCCCGCGGCTGGCCGACGGTCGAGGTCGAGGTGCAGCTCGAGTCCGGCGCGTGGGGACGGGCGGCGGTGCCCTCGGGCGCGTCGACGGGCAAGCGCGAGGCGATGGAGCTGCGCGACGGCGACAAGCAGCGCTACCGCGGCCGGGGCGTCCAGCAGGCGGTGCACCACGTCGAGGAGACGATCGCCCCCGAGATCGACGGGATGGAGGCCTCCGAGCAGGCGACGCTCGACCAGGCGCTGCTCGAGCTCGACGCCACGCCGAACAAGTCCGGCCTCGGCGCCAACGCGATCCTCGCCGTCTCGCTCGCGGTCGCGCGCGCGGCGGCCGACGATGCGGGGCTGCCGCTCTACGCCTACCTCGGCGGCCCCGGCGGGCGTCTGCTCCCCGTGCCGATGATGAACGTGATCAACGGCGGCGCCCACGCCGACAACGGGCTCGACTTTCAGGAGTTCATGATCGTCCCGGCGGGGGCGGAGAGCTTCTCGACGGCGCTTCGCATGGGCGCCGAGGTGTTCCACGCGCTCAAGGACCTGCTGCGCGACAAGCGCCTCGGCACCGGCGTCGGTGACGAGGGCGGCTTCGCCCCGGCGCTCGGCTCCAACGTCGCCGGTCTCGATCTGCTGATGCAGGCGATCGAGCGCGCGGGCTACCGGCCGGGCGACGACGTGGCGCTGGCGCTCGATGTCGCCGCGAGCGAGTTCGCCGAGGACGGCGGGCGCTATCGGCTGCGCCGCGAGAACGTGGTTCTCGATAGCGAGGAGATGGTCGCCCGCTACGAGCAGCTCCTGGGCCGCTACCCGATCGTCTCCATCGAGGACGGCCTCGGCGAGGACGACTGGGCCGGGTGGGCGATGCTCACCAAGCGGCTCGGTGAGCGCGTCCAGCTGGTCGGCGACGATCTTTTCGTAACGAACCCGGCGATCATCCAGCAGGGGATCGGCAAGCGGATCGCCAACGCCGTGCTGATCAAGGTCAACCAGGTGGGGAGCCTCACCGAGGCGATGGAGGCGATCGAGCTCGGCAAGCGGGCGGGCTACGGCACGATCGTCTCGCACCGGTCGGGCGAGACCGAGGACACGTTCATCGCCGACCTCGCGGTCGCGGTGAACGCGGGCCAGATCAAGACCGGCTCGCTCTCCCGGAGCGAGCGTCTGGCCAAGTACAACCAGCTGCTGCGCATCGAAGAAGAGCTGGGCCACGCCGCCTCGTGGCCCGGCAAGGGCCTCTATACGCGGTCGGCGCTGTGAGCCCCCGGCTCGCCGGCGTCGCCGCCCTGAGCCTCATCGTCGCCGGCCTCGGCGTCTGGGGCAGCAAGTCGCTCCTGCTGGTGCGCGACGTCCGGCGTGAGATCACCCGCGAGCAGCACGACATCGAGCGGTTGCGCGAGCGCTCGCGGAGTCTCGTCCAAGAGGTCACGCGGCTCCGGACCGACGCCGCCTACCTCGAGAAGGTCGCCCGCGAGGAGCAGGGTCTCGCCCGTCCCGGTGAGACCATCCTCAAGTTCCCGTCCGACAAGAAGAAGTAGCGCGCCGAGCATGGACTGGCTCTGGGGAACCGGCTGGTGTTGGCTGGCTATCTTCTGGGTGGCGCTGCTCGTCAACGCGCGCGCCGGGTTCAAGCTCCTACTCGACTGGAAGGGGATGCTGACGACGATCGGGTTCGTCGAGGGCGCCTACCGCTCCCTCGACGCCCTGCCCGACGAGACGACGCTCGAGCGCGACCCCACCGCGCCCCGGTTCCTCCATCTCGTGCCGGCGTTCGAGGAGCCGGCGATCGGCGAGACGCTCCGCGCGCTCCTCCAGTCGCGGTATCCGCACGGCAAGCTCCACGTCGTCGTCGCGACCCGGGAGGCCGAGGAGCGGGCGCCGCACCCGGGCATGGAGGCGCCGACCGCCGAGCTGGTCCGCCGCCTCCGCGACGCGCTGCCGCCCTGGCAGCAGAAGCAGCTCTCGCTCGTGGCCCTGCCAGGCGAGGGGAGGAAGGCGCACCAGCTCAACTGGGCGCTGCGCCCCGAGACGCTGCGCGGCCTGCTCGGCGAGGCGTACGACCCGGCGCGGGTGTGGGTCGGCGTGAGCGACGCCGACTCGATCCCCGACCCGAACATTCACCGCTGGATCGCCGGCGAGGTGCTGGCGGGCCGGGGCCGCGAGGCGTACCAGGGCGTGACGCTCTCGCTCGCGAACGTCGCGCGTCTGGACGCCCGCGGCCGCGTGTGCGCGATCCAGCAGTCGTCCATCTTCATCCGCGTGTCGATCGCGCGGCTCATCAACGAGGCGCGCCGCCTGCGGTGGTTCGAACAACTGACGACGCGCGCGCCCCGGCTGGCCGCGCTGGTCCGGCCCGTCTTCGAGCTCTGCTTCCGCCGCTCGCAGATCTGCCTCGGCCACAATCAGTTCGTGCGGCTCGACACGCTCCTGGCGCTCGGCGGGTTCCCGACGTCGGGAGCGACGGAGGACTCGACGCTCGGCTACGCCCTCGGGGCCCGCGGCGTCCTCGTGGCGCCGATGCCCCTGCTCGAGCTGGTCGACCTGCCGGAGACGACGGACAAGATGATCCGCCAGAACGCGCGCTGGTACCAGGGCGTGCTCGACGACGTCGGCTTCCTCCGGCGCGCGTGGCGCGCCGACCGGAGCGCCTACAATCTCGCCCAGCTCTGCCGTCACGTCGGCAACAAGGTCGTCGAGTGGCCGATCGCCGCGCTCGTCTATCCCGTGATCGGCTTCCTCGGCTGGCACCTCGCGTACCGCTTCGCGTACCACCCGTGGCTCTTCGTCCTCGGCGTCACGTTTCCGACGATCTCGCTGGCGCTTACGATCTGGGTGGGCGGCGTCGTCACGCAGACACTGATCGAGCGCATCAGCCCGCTGTGCTCCCGCGACGTCGACGCCCGGCGCACGACGCGCCGCCAGAAATTCTGGGGCGTCTTCCGCTGCCAGACGTACTGGCTGCTCGCCACGCGCGGCGCCTGGCGCGTGCTCTGGGCGACGGCGCGCCACGGTCGCTACGTGGCCGCGAAGACCGACCGCGTCGCGCGGGCCGCGTGATCCTGGAGCGCCTCGTCCAGCTCGCGTGGTTCATGGCGCCTGCGTACCTCGCCAACATGGCGCCGCCCTTCGTCCGCTACTGGCCCGGCTGGAACCGGCCCATCAACGCCGCGCTGTTCGGCGCCCACAAGACGTGGATGGGCTTCGCCGTCGCCGTCGCGGCCGCCGTCCTGACGGCGGGGGCGCAGGCCGCCGTCGGCTGGTCGGGCGCGATCGCCGACTACGGCCACTGGCTCACGCTCGGCGTCCTCTTCGGCGCGGGGGCCATGGTCGGCGACCTGGTGAAGTCCTTCTTCAAGCGACAAGTGGGGATCGCGCCGGGCCGGTCGTGGGTGCCGTTCGACCAGTGCGACTTCGTGCTCGGCGCCCTCGCCTTCGCCGGGCGCCGCGCCGACATCTCCGGGTGGGACGTCCTGCTGATCGTCGGAGTCAGCGCCCTCGGCCACGTCGTCGTCAACCACGTCGGCTACTGGCTCGGCGTCCGGCCGGCAAAGTGGTAGACGCTATAATGCGACGCCGGAGGGCGTGACCATGGCCGACAAGCGCGTGCTGCGCATCTCGAAGGAGGTCCACCCGTACCGGACGGAGCTGACGCCGGTCGCGTTCCTTCGGCGGAGCGCCTACGTCTTTCCCGACAAGACCGCGGTCGTCCACGGGGCGTGCCGCTACACCTACCGGCAGCTCGAGGAGCGGGTGAACCGGCTGGCGTCCGGGCTGCGCGCGCTCGGCCTCCGGCACCTCGACCGGGTGGCGGCGATCCTGCCGAACACGCCCGCGATGCTCGAGATGCACTTCGGCGTGCCGGCCGCGGGACTCGTGCTCGTCCCCATCAACGTGCGGCTCACCAGCGACGACGTCGATTACATCCTCCAGCACTCGGGCTCGAAGGTCCTGGTCGTGGACGCCGAGTTCGAGCCGCTCGTGAAGCCGCTCGACCTCGCCGCCCGGGGGATCACGGTGATCCGCTGCGACGACACGGGCGCCGCGGGCGATCCGTACGAGGACTTCCTGGCGGGGGCCTCCACCGAGCCGTGCGAGTCGTGGCTCGAGGACGAGGAGGAGACGATCTCGATCAACTACACGTCGGGCACGACGGGGCGCCCGAAGGGCGTGATGGTCACCCACCGCGGCGCCTACCTGAATGCGATCGGCGAGCTGCTCGAGGGCGGACTGACTTTCGAGTCGAGGTACATGTGGACGCTGCCGATGTTCCACTGCAACGGCTGGTGCTTCACGTGGGGCGTGACGGCGCTGTCGGGCACGCACCTCTGCCTACGCCGCGTCGAGCCCGCCCGCGTCTGGGAGCTGATCGACACCGAAGGCGTGACGCACTACTGCGGCGCGCCGACCGTGCAGATCTCGATCGTCAACGACCCGAAGGCGCACACGCTCGCGCGGCCCGTCACGTGCTTCGTCGCCGGCGCGCCGCCGTCGCCGACGCTCCTCGGCCGGCTCAAGGGGCTGGGCTTCCGACCGGTGCACGTCTACGGCCTCACCGAGACCTACGGCCCACACACCGTCTGCGGCTGGAACCCCGACTGGGACCGCCTGCCGATGGAGGAGCAGGCGCGGCTGGCCGCGCGCCAGGGGCAGGGCTACGTCGTCGCCGACCTCGTGCGCGTCGTGGACGACAAGATGGAGGACGTGGCCATGGACGGCGCCACGCTCGGCGAGGTCGTCATGCGCGGCAACAACGTCATGACGGGCTATTTCGAGCTGCCCGACGCGACGGCGGAGGCGTTCCGGGGCGGCTGGTTCCACTCGGGCGACATCGCCGTCTGGCACCCGGACGGCTACATCGAGCTGCGCGACCGGAAGAAGGACATCATCATCTCGGGCGGCGAGAACATCTCGACCATCGAGGTCGAGCAGGCCGTGGTCAAGCATCCGGCCGTCATGGAGTGCGCGGTCGTCGCCATCCCCGACGAGAAGTGGGGCGAGCGCCCGAAGGCGTTCGTCACGCTCAAGCCGGGCATGAGCGCGACCGAGGCGGAGATCCTCGCGCACTGCCGGACGGTCCTGGCCCACTTCAAGTGCCCGGCCGCCGTCGAGTTCGGCGATCTGCCGAAGACCTCCACGGGCAAGGTGCAGAAATACGTGCTGCGCGACCGGGAGTGGAAGGGCCAGGCGAAGCGGATCAACTAGCCGTGGCCTCCGCCTCCGCCCCCTTCGCGAAGGTCGAGGACTGCGACCTCTGCCGCGCGAAAAAGCTCACGCCCTGGTATCACGAGGACGACGTCTGCTGGGTCGCCGAGTGCGACGTGTGCGACACGCCGATGGTCGTCTGGCGCTGGCACGGCACGGCGCCGCCGCCGGAGCACGTCGCCCACATGCGCGCGCGGCTCAAGGAAGTCGCCCTCGCGCACTTCGGCGAGTGCTGGGTGGACGATCACATGCGCAACATCCCCGACCACTGGCACGCGCACGGGCGCCCGGCGGACGGCTTCTGGGGCTGGGAGTTCAAGCGCCCTATCCGCCCTTGAGGCGCGGGTCGAGCAGGTCGCGCAGCGCGTCGCCGAGCATGTTGAAGCCGAAGACGGCGAGCGACAGCGCCGTCGCCGGCCAGATCGCGAGCCACGGCGCCCGGTACATATGATCGAGCCCGGCCAGGGACAGCATGCCGCCCCAGGTCGGATGGGGCGGCGGCACGCCGAGGCCGAGGAACGACAGGCTCGCCTCGGTCAGGATCACCGTGGAGAGTCCGGTCGTCGCGACCACGATGATGGTGGGGAGCACGTTCGGCAGGATGTGGACCAGCGTGACGCGCGCGTGGCCCGAGCCTATCGCCCGCGCGCCCTCGACGTAGGTGTTCTCCTTGATGGAGAGCGCGACCCCGCGGACGATCCGCGAGTTCTGGATCCCGAAGGCGATGCCGAGCACCAGCGTGATGTTCCACACGCTCGGGCCGAGGAGCGACATGATCGACATGAGGATCAGCAGCGGCGGAAACGCCATCCACGCGTCGACCCCGCGCTGGAGCAGCAGGTCGGCCCGGCCGCCCCAGTAGGCGGAGTGGATTCCCAGCGCGGTGGCGAGCAGGCTGCCGAGGGCAACCGCGCCGAAGCCCACGTAGAGGGAGATCCTCGCGCCGTGCAGGATCCGCGTCAACATATCCCGCCCGATCTGGTCGGTCCCCAGCCAGTGGTCGGCGTTCATGGCGATGAAGCGCTCGCGCAGGTTTGTCTGCGAGAAACCGTAGGGCGTGAGCACGTCGGCGAGGACCGCCCCGAGCAGCATCACGAGCACGATCACGCCGCCGATCGTGCCGAGCGGCTTTCGCCGCAGCAGCTGGATCCAGACGTCCGCGTACCAGGGGCGCGCGGGTGGGAGGGCGCTGACGGGGAGGGCGACCGGGCGCGCGGAGACAGGTGTCACCGCCATCTGAAGTCCGCCCGTACCGGATGCGCGGGTCGAGGAACGCGTAGGTGAGGTCGATCGCGAGGTTCAGCCCCACCACCATCGCCGCCACGATCAGGTTGACCGACTGGACGACCGGGTAGTCCAATCGCGTCAGGGCGTCGAAGAAGAACAGGCCCACGCCGGGCAGCCGGAAGATCGCCTCGATGATGACCGAGCCGCCGATGTAGAGCGGCGTCTGCAGGCCGACCAGGGTCACCACCGGGATCATCGCGTTCTTGAGCGCGTGCCGAAGCACGATCGCCCGCTCGGGCAGTCCCTTCGACCACGCGGTGCGGATGTAGTCCTGACGCATGACGTCGAGCAGCGCCGACCGCATGATGCGCATGATCGGACCCGCGCGCGTCACGCCGAACACGAGCGCGGGCACGCTCAGGATCTTGATGTTCTCGAGCGGGTCCGTCGTGAACGGCACGTACGTCCACACCGGCGTCCACTTGAAGTAGATCGATGGGAGCACCACCACGAGCACGGCGAGCCCGAAGTAGGGTACCGAGAGCGCCAGGATCGCGAAGACGCGCCCGACGTAGTCCGAGGCGCTGTCCTGGCGCACGGCGGAGACGATCCCGACCAGGATGCCGATCACCACCGAGACCAGGATAGTCAGCGCGGCCAGCTCGAGCGTCACCGGGAAACGTTGCACGAACTCGTCCAGGATCGGCTGGCGTGTCCAGTACGAGCTGCCGAAGTCGCCACGCAGCACGATGCCGCCGATCCACTCGAGATACTGCACGTGCACGGGCCGGTCGAGGCCGAGCTCGAGGCGGAGCGCCGCGACGGTGGGCGCGTAGGCGTGGCCCTCGACCATGCGGAGGACCACGTCGCCCGGCATGAGCCGCATCATCGAGAAGACGATGATGCTGACCAGCACGAGCGTCGGCACCGCGAGGGCAACCCGACGCAAGACGTACTGCTTCACGAGCCTACTTCTCGAGCCAGGTGAACATGACCCGGTAGCCGAGCGAGAAGCCGTCGTGGTACGTGAAGCCTTTCACCTGGGGAGCGTGCGTGATGTACTGGGGCACGCCCGGCGTGTAGACGTAGTAGGCCTTGTCCGCCAGGTAGCGCTGGATGTCGTGGACGATCACCAGCCGCTTCTTGGGATCGAGCTCGCGCCGCTGGGCGGTCAGCAGCTTGTTCAGCTCGGCGTCCGCGACGTGGCTGCGGTTATGGGGCTGCTCAGGGTAGAAGGCCGCGTACAGCCAGTCGTCGACCTCGTTACCCGGGAGCTGCGGGCCCATCGCCATGCCCTCGAACTTGCCGAGGTACGTCGTGGTGATGTACTTGCCGTACTCCTCGGGCTTGAAGTCGACCTTGACGCCGATCTTCGCCAGGTTGTCCGCGGCGAGGTCGTAGTAGGTCCGCCAGGGCGGCGCGTAGCCCGGCCAGTGGTACATGGTGGTGGTGAAGCCGTT
>JBOHQB010000212.1:0-6040 GCA_050731995.1 Candidatus Rokuibacteriota bacterium | reverse complement strand
CCCCGCCCCTACACCAGCTCGGCGGGCAACAGCCGATGGTGCCTTCGAATGATCCGGTCGAGCGTACAGAGCGCAACCCGACGGGCATTGCTGTGCGCGGCGAGCAGGCGATCGAAGGGGTCTCGGGCCCAACCAAGCCGGAGTACGTGACGTACGAGCGCGATCAACGGAACCTCGTCGATCGTGAACCGGGGATCAGATCAGGAAGTGCGGGTCGAGCAGGAGGGTCACTTCTGACCTGGGCCTCGCCATTCCCAGGCCCACCGGTCGGCTTCGTCGGCCTTGGGAACCCGCAGCAGGCGACGGTAGTCCGGGTGCGACTTGCCTGGCCCGCTGGGCTTCGAGGCTTCACGGCGCAGCACCAGACGATGGGTCCCGCGCTCGACGACGATCACTTCCCCCTGGACAGCTTCGTCCAGAAGTCCGAACCATCGCTTGCGGGCCTCGGAGGCGCTGACCTTCTTCACGTTGTACAACGTACAGGTAAGCTGCTGTCCCGGTCAACGTCTCGGTGGTGATACGCTCGCCAGCGCCCATTTTCGGGGCCGCGTGCGCGTGACGAGGAGCGCCACGGCTCCGCCGGGGCGCTGCCGAGCGTCGGGGGGTATGGGGGGCCATTTCGGGGCCCCCCATTTCTACAAATCGCCCAGGCCGTACTCGTCCCAGCGCTCGCGCACACGCGCCTCGTCGTCGGGCGCGGGGCGTACCGTCGGCGGGAAGCGCTGGCCGCCCCACTCCGCGCGCGGCGTGAACCGCCACGAGCGCGTCGCGTCGATGAGCATCCGGTTCCAGAGCCCGGTGCCGAGGCGTGCGACGTCCCGGTCCTCCATCGGCGTCGACGGGTCGATCGGCGAGCCGAAGATCCCCGGGAAGATCACGATCCCGTCCTCACCGGCGTTGACGCGATGGGCAAAGGCCCAGTCGATCTGCTCGTAGGAGCCCGGGTCGATGTCCTCCTCGACGACGATCACGTGCTTGTAGCGGTACTGCGCGGCGGCGTTCCCCCAGAGCGCGGCGGCGATCTGCTTGGGCTGGCCCTGGTAGTGCTTGGCGATCTGCACGACGACGTTCACGCCGTTGGTGATCGGGTGGACGTGCACGTCGCGGATGCCGGGGATGCCGGCCTGGGTCAGGATGTTCCACGCGATCGCCGCGCGCTGGACCGAGGACATCACGCTGTTCTCGCTGTACGAGCCCGGCAGCGTGCCCTCGAGGCAGCCGCGGAAGATCGGGTCGGTCCGGTGCGTGATGCAGGTGACCTTCATGGTCGGCCGGGGCGTCGGCACGTCGGAGACGTAGCCCGTGAACTCGCCGAACGGCCCCTCGAGCTCGTAGCTCGCCGGATCGTCGGAGATGGTCCCCTCGATCACGATCTCGGCCGAGGCGGGGACCTCGAGATCCACGGTCTCGCAGCGGACGAGCTCGGCGGGCTCGCCGCGGTAGCCGCCCATCACATCCCACTCGGAGACCCCGGTGGGGATCGGTGAGCCCGCGAGGAACGGCATGATCGGGTCCCAGCCGATCACGCACGCGACGGGCATCGGCTGCCGCCGCGCCGACCACTTCACGAAATGCTGGCCCCAGTGCTGACCGCCCTTGATCAGAAGGAACGGTGTCGTGTCCTTCCTGCCGATCATCCCGCGATAGATCCCGACGTTCATCGCGCGCGTCTCGGGGTCACGCGTGACGATGGCCGAGAAGGTGTGGATGTAGCGGCCGCCCTCCAGGTGATGCCAGCGCGGGACGGGAAAGATCGTCTGGTCGATCGCATCGCCCCGGAGCACGTGCTCCTTCACCGGCCCGGTCGCGACGAGGCGCGGCGGGATCGTCTCGCGGTTCTTCTTCATGACGTACTGCACCAGCTCCCGGTTCGAGACGTCCTTGGGGAAGCCGAGCGCCAGCGCGAGCCGCCGCCGGTCGCCGAGACCGCCGGTGAAGAGCTTCGTGCAGCGCCCCGACTCGTAGCCCTTGATGGTCTCGAAGAGGAGCGCGGGACCTTTCTTCTCGAGGACGCGGCGGGCGACGGCGCCGAGCTCGCGATCCCAGTCCACGGGCGGCTTGATCCGACGCAGCTCCCCTTCCTTCTCCAGCCGGTCGATCCACGCTCGCAGGTCCATGAAGCCCATCACGACGCCTCCGTCGCGCGCGTCGCCGGGGCCGCGCGCTGCGCCACGTACACGACGACGAAGCATGCTACACCCAGCAGGTCGCTCAGGGCGCCCGGGAAGATCAGCAGCAGGGCGCCGGCGAGGAGGAGCGCGCGCTCCCAGCGGCGCGTCGGATGCCGCAGGTACCCGATGAACCCCGCGCCCAGCATCACGATCCCGAGCGCCGCCGCCGCTGTCCGCCACGCGATCTCCACGACCGTCGCGTTCAGCATCATCAGCGCCGGGTCGTAGGCGAAGCTGAACGGAATGATGAAGCCGGACAGCGCCAGCCCCATGGCCGTCCACTGCGTCCGCCACACGTCGGCGCCGGCGATTGACGAGGTCGCGTAGGTCGAGATCGCGGTCGGCGGCGTGAGGTCGGCGAGGATGCCGAAGTAGAAGACGAACATGTGCGCGACGAGCTTCGGGACCCCGAGCTGGACGAGCGCGGGCGCCGCCATGATGGACGTGATGATGTAGGTCGCCGAGGTCGGCAGCCCCGTGCCCAGGATGAGCGCCGCGATCATGGTGAGGACGAGCGTGACGAACAGGCTGCCCTGCGCCATGCCGACGATCCCGCTGGCGAGCTTGAGGCCAAGCCCCGTCGCCGCCACCACGCCGACGACGATCCCGACGGTCGCGCAGGCGAGGGCGACGGGCAGCGCGTTCTGGGCGCTTTCGACCAGCACGGCGAGGGCCCGCGTCGGCGTGATGCGCGTCTCGCGGCGGACGAGGCTGGCGGCGAGGGCGACGACGAGCCCCCAGAAGCCGGCCTTCATCGGGGAGGCGCCCGCGACGAGCAGCCACACGAGCACGGCCGGCCCGCCGAGCAGATGCACGTCGCGCTTGAGGACGGCACCGAGGCGCGGGAGCTCCGCGCGCGCGAGCACGGGCAGGCCCCGGCGCGCCGCCTCGAAGTGGACCATGACGCCGACGGCGACGAAGTAGAGGACGCCGGGGATCGCCGCTGCGACCGCGACCGTCGCGTAGGGCACTTGCAGGGTCTCCGCCATGATGAAGGCCGCCGCGCCCATCACCGGCGGGATGAGCTGGCCGCCCATGGAGGCCGTCGCCTCGACGCCGGCCGCGAACTCCGCCCGGTAGCCCGCGCGCTTCATGAGCGGGATGGTGAACGCACCGGTCGTGACCGCGTTGGCGATCGCGCTGCCGTTGACCATGCCGAAGAGACCGCTCGAGATCACGGCGACCTTGCCGGCACCGCCGCGCGTCGCCCCCGCGACGGCGAGCGCGCCGTCGGTGAAGAAGCGCAGCAGGCCCCCGTGGGACATGACGCCGCCGAAGAGGACGAACAAATAGATGAAGGTGGCCGAGACGAGCGTGGGCACGCCGAAGATGCCGGCGGTCGTCAGGGTCTGCATGTCCACGAGCTTGCCGAAGGACTCCCCGCCGTGCGCGAGGAAGCCCGGCAGCCACGGCCCTGCGAACGCGTAAGCGACGAACGCGACCGCGAGGACCACGAGCGCCGGTCCGGTGTGGCGCCGCGCGGCCTCGAGCAGCAGGAGCGTCAGGAGGACGCCCACGACGACGTCCACCGTGCGCGGGTCGTCCACCATCGCCATGCGGCTGACGAGGCGCTCGTTGTGCGCGACGTAGTGGGCGGCGCAGAGGAGCGCGAGCGCGGCGGCGCCCCCGTCGAGCCAGCGGCGCGGCCCCCGCGCGCGCTGCGCGGCCGCGGCCGCCGCCGAGTCGGGGATGGGCTCGGTGAGGAAGCCGAGCGCCGTCGCGAAGGCGACGTGCACGGGGAGCTGGATGAGGAGGTCGAAGAGGCCGGCGTACGCGGTATAGAGCTGGAAGAGCGACCAGGTGAGCGCCAGCCAGACGCGCGGCGCCTTGAAGTCAGGCACGCGCGGCGCCGTGCACGATCTCACCCCCGACCATGGTGAGCCGCGCCGTCTGGCCGACGAGCTCGTCGAGCGGGGCGGTCAGCGGATCGTGCTCGAGGACGGCCAGGTCGGCGGCCTGGCCGGGTGCCAGCCGGCCGCGCTCGCGCTCGGCGAATGTCACCCGGGCCCCGCCCACGGTGAGCGCCGCGAGCGCCTGCCCGCGCGTCAGCCGCTCGCGCGGTCCCAGCACCATGCCGGTCCGCATGTCACGCCGGGCGACGACCGCCGCGAAGGCGGCCCACGGATCGGCCGGCTTGTTGTCGGTGGCGAGCCCGAAGGGGATGCGCTGGCGCGCGAGGCTCCGGTGGGGCAAGAGCTGCTCGGCGGCGCCGCCGAGCCTCGCCACCTCGTCGCCGGCCGAGCGGTACAGATACGAGATCGGGTTGGTGGTGGCCACCACGCCGAGCCGGCGGATGCGGGCGAGCTGCGCCGGTGTCGCCGCGTTCAGGTGGACGAGCACCCAGCGCAGCGGCGCGATCGGCGTCCGTGCGGCGATCGCCTCCCAGACGTCGAGCACCTCCGGCAGGCAGCGCGTCACGAGCGTGTTGACACGCAGGCCCAGACCCGCCGCCAGCGTGGCCTCCCGCACGTAAGCCTCGCGCGTGTTGGCGCTCTCCACGAAGCCGGCCCAGCCCGTGTACGGCTGGGAGTCGTGCAGGACGCGCGCGACGGAGGCATCGCCGCCGTAGTGCAGGCAGACGCCGGCGACCCGCAGCCGGTCGTCGCCGATGCCGCGGCCACCCGCCCACGCCGCGAGGTCGCGCAGCGCGGCCGTCGCCTCGGCCGGACCGTCCCAGGTGGGGCTCAGCGCGAGCGTGGCGCGGAGACGGAGCGCGCCGCGACCGTGCGCCTCGCGGTAGACGCCGAGGACCTCGGGCGCGACGCCGTGGCCCTCGTAGACCGCGGTGACGCCACGCGCGGCGTAGATCCGCTGGGAGACGGCGAGGGCCCGCAGCCGGTCGGCGCGGGTGAAGCGCGGGACCGCGCGCATGAGCGTGAACTCGAGCACCTGGACGAGGTTGTGCTCCACGAAGACGCCGGTCGGCTCGCCGGCCGCGTCTCTGAGGATCTCCACGCCCTTCGGCGGCTCGGTCTCACGGGTGACGCCGGTCGCGGCCAGGGCGCGACTGTTCGCGACTGAGTAGACGGGCGGCCGGTTCCAGTAGCCCCAGATGCCGCGGACGTAGACAGGGTGATCCGGCGCGGCGGCGTCCAGGTCGGCGCGTGTCGGCCAGCGCTTCTCGGCGAGGCACCCCGGAGCGTCCTGGTAGAACGGCGGCGCTCCGACCGGCATGGTGACGATCCAGTGCCCCTTCGGGCAACCGGCGGCGAGCCGGCGCACGAGCGTCTGGATGTCGCCGATCGAGCGGCAGCGGGCCAGCGAGGGGCAGATCAGCTTTAGCCCCTCGCGGTCCATGTGGGCGTGGGCGTCCACCAGGCCCGGAATGACCGTCGCGCCGCGCAGGTCGACGACGCGTGTGCCCCGACCGCGCCACGGCTTGACGTCCGTGCGGTCGCCGACGGCTGCCACGCGCGGGCCGGTGACGGCGAGGGCGCGGACCACAGGGCGCCGCGGATCGAGCGTCAGGATACGGCCGTCGACGAAGATCCAGTCCGCGGCTATCTCATCCACCCTTTCTCGCGGTACGCTCGCTCGGCGCCAGGGTGGAGCGGAATGCCGACCTTCTCGGGCTGCCACGCCGTCTTCGGGTCGAACTCGGCGAGCCCGCCGTGGCCGCGGACCAGCGCGTCCTTGTTCTCGATCACCGTCTTCGTGATCGTGTACGCGACCGGCTCGGGCAGCTCCTTGTTGGTGATCAGAACGGTCGGAAAGCCGACCGTCTGCACCGGCTCGGTCTGGGTCTTGAACGTGTCCGCGGGCATCGTCGCCGGCGTGTAGCCCAGCGGCTGGAGCGCCCTCGCCGTCTCGGCGTCGAGCCCGAGGAACCTCACGTCCACGGCGTTCACGATCTCGCTCACCGACGGGTG
>JBOHQB010000211.1:0-7327 GCA_050731995.1 Candidatus Rokuibacteriota bacterium | reverse complement strand
GCCGGATGTCGCCGAAATACTTCCCGTAGTCGAAGCCCATGCGCGCGCCCCCCTCCCGTGACGATAGCCTACAATAGGCCGCGATGAGCCAGGGCGAGGATCGTTATCATCAGGAACGCGCCCGGATCGAGCAGGGGCACGTTAAGTACCGCGAGAAGCTCAAGACGGAGGGCAAGCTCTTCGTCCGGGACCGCCTGAAGCTCCTGCTCGACCCCGGCACCGAGTTCCAGGAGGACTGGCTCTTCGCCCGTTCCGAGGAGGCCGAGACGCCGGCCGACGGCGTCGTCACCGGCGTCGGCGTGGTCGGCGGCCGGACCGTGTGCGTGATGGCGAACGACTACACGGTGAAGGCCGGATCGTGGGGCGAGAAGACCGTCGCCAAGATCGTGCGGATCCAGGAGAGGGCCGCGCGCCTGCAGGCGCCGATGCTCTACCTGGTGGACGCCGCGGGCGGTCGGATCTCGGAGCAGATCAAGATCTTCCCGGGCCGCCTGCACGCCGGGCGCATCTTCTACACCGAGGTCCAGCTCTCGGGGGTCGTGCCCCAGGTCTGCGTCCTCTTCGGCCCGTCCCCCGCCGGCAGCGCGTACCTGCCCGCGCTCACCGACGTCGTGATCATGGTGGACGGCAAGGCCTCGCTCTACGTCGGCAGCCCGCGGATGGTCGAGATGGCGATCGGCGAGAAGACGACGCTCGAGGACCTGGGCGGCGCGCGGATGCACTGCACCGTGTCGGGCTGCGGCGACGTGCTCGCCGCGTCCGACGAAGAGGCCATCGAGCTTGCCCGGCGCTACCTCGCCTACATGCCGATCTCGTTCCGGGAGCTTCCCCCGACGGCCGCTCCGGCGGAGCCCAAGGCCGGCCGCTCGATCGACGAGATCGTGCCGTACGACCAGCGGAAATGGTTCGACATGTACGAGGTGATCGACCGGGTGATCGACGCCGGCTCCTGGTTCGAGCTCAAGCGCCTGTTCGCCCAGGAAGTGATCACGGGCCTGGCGCGCATCGGCGGGCGCGCCGTCGGCATCGTCGCCAACCAGCCCAAGGTCAAGGGCGGCGTGCTCATGGTGGACTCCTCGGACAAGGCGGCGCGCTTCATCTGGCTCTGCAATGCGTTCAACATCCCGCTCGTGTACCTCGCGGATGTGGCGGGGTTCATGGTCGGCAGTAAGGTCGAGCGCGAGGGGATCATCCGCCACGGAGCCAAGATGGTCTTCGCGACGGCGCAGGCGACGGTGCCGAAGATCTCCGTGATCGTCCGCAAGTGCTACGGCGCGGGGCTCTACGCCATGTGCGGGCCCGCCTACGAGCCCGACGCGACCCTCGCGCTGCCGCAGGGGCAGATCGCGATCATGGGGCCGGAGCCCGCGGTCAACGCCGTCTACTACAACAAGATCATGGAGCTGCCCGAGAGCGAGCGCGCGGCGTGGGTGAAGGCGAAGCGTGACGAGTACGCCGAGGACGTGGACATCTACAAGCTCGCCTCGGAGATGCTCGTCGACGACATCGTCCCCGGCTCGCAGCTCCGCGCCGAGCTCGCGAAGCGCCTGGCCTTTGCCCAGAGCAAGGTCCACGAGTTTCCGCAGCGCCGGAACGGCGTGTATCCCGTCTGATAAATCCTTGGTGATTCGCCGCGCGCTCCCGCGTGACGCCGCCGCGCTGACCCGCGTCGCCCACGCGGCCAAGCGGCACTGGCGCTATCCCGAGCCCTGGATCGTCCGCTGGCGCGAGGGCCTCACGCTCACGCCGGGCTTCATCGAGCGCCTCCCGGTCTACTGCGCGGTCGAGGGGGCCCGCGTCGTCGGCTTCTACGCGCTCTCGGGGCGGGGCGCGGCGCGCGAGCTCGAGCACCTGTGGGTCGTGCCGGCACGCATCGGCGCGGGGCTCGGCCAGCAGCTTCTCGAGCACGCGAGGGCCACCGCCCGCGGCGACGGCGCCCGCTTCGTCACCATCGCGTCGGATCCATACGCCGTCGGCTTCTATCTCAGGATGGGTGCGCGGCGCGTCGGCAACGTCGCGTCGATGCCGCGCGGGCGGACGCTGCCGCTGCTCCTGCTCAGCGCGCGCTGAGCCGGCGCGCGCGTGCCAGCTCGCTCACGAACTCCGCGAATCCCGTCGCCGCGCCCTCGGCGAGACTCCAGCGACGGATCGTCGCCATGCTCACACGATGACGCCTGGCGATTTCCACGGCCACCGCGAGACTCTGCCGGTCCGTCCAGTGATAGAACGCGGCGAGGCGGTCGCGGCAGGAATCCGTCGCGCTCAGCGCCCGGGTCCGAGCCCGCCCGCGCGAGTGCTCGACCGGTCGGATGCGGTGATCGCGGCCGACGGCCAGCGGCCCGCGAGGGAACTCGACGTAGAACGGCTGACGGGGGTGAACGTACCGATCGCCGCGGCGTCGGAAACCGATCGAGCCGAGCGCCGTGTCGACCGCCGACTGGGTGACGGGCCCCGAGACGACGAAGTCCATGTCAACGGACTGGTAGGCGCCGCGGGTGTAGAGGCTCGCGCACGCTCCGCCCGTGAGCACGGCGCGGATCCCCCGGCGGCGGAGCGCGTCGCCGACCGTCACGGCGACCGAGGCGAGGCTCGGGCGTGCGCGGCGTGTCAGAGCGGCTTCCCGACGCGCCGCGGCCGTCGACGGAGTCCGGCCAGGCGCGCTCGCAGATCACCTTCGGGTTCCGTCAGACGGCTGAGGAATCGCCGGAGCTCACGGTAGCCGAAGTAGCGGGCCTCGAGCCGGTATACTCGCGTCCTGCCGACGGGGCGCGCGGCGACGAGGCCATCGCGCTCGAGGCTGTCGAGCGCCTGACGGACGGCCGTCGGCTGCAGCGTGAGCAGGCGGGCCAGCTCGCGCGGATAGCTCTCGGTGAGGAGTCGCAGCGCGAGGAGTACGCGCGTACGAGTTCGGCTTCCGAAGGGACTCGAGTCTCTGATGATCATAAAACATGCTCATATGAGCATATTTTATGATCGATCGTCAACCGCCGTGTCGCCCGATGATGACGCTCGGCCGCGGAAGCGGCGCTGGGCGGTCGCGAGGTGCTCGGCGATCGGCTTGGGGAGCCGCGCGCCGAACTCCGTGTAGAACCGGCCGAGGTCGTCGAGCGCCTGGAGCCACTCGCCCGCGTCGCAGCGCAGCGCCTCGCGCAGACGGTCGGCGTTGACGTCGGTCCCAGAGACGTCGAGCGCGCCGGGCGCGGGGACGCACCCGATCGGCGTCTCCTCGGCGCGGCCCGTGCCGCGGATGCGCTCGACCATCCACTTGAGCACGCGCACGTTGTCGCCATAGCCCGGCCACAGGAACTTCCCGTCCTTGTCGCGGCGGAACCAGTTCACGCGGAAGATGCGCGGCGGGTTCGCCAGCCGGGGACCCATGGTGAGCCAATGGCCGAAGTAGTCGCCCATGTTGTAGCCGCAGAAGGGGATCATCGCCATCGGGTCGCGGCGGACGACGCCGACCTGGCCCGTGATCGCGGCCGTCGTCTCCGTGGACATCGCCGAGCCCAGGAAGACGCCGTGAGCCCAGTCGAACGCCTCGAAGACGAGCGGGATCACGCTCGTGCGGCGCGAGCCGAAGATGAGCCCGGAGATCGGCACGCCCTGCGGATCCTCCCAGTTCGGCGCGATGGACGGGCACTGCTGCGCGAGAGCGGTGAAGCGCGAGTTGGGATGCGCCGCCGGGCCGTCGGCGGGCTTCCAGGGCCGGCCCTGCCAGTCCGCGAGGCCGGCGGGCGGCTCGGGGGTGAGCCCCTCCCACCACGGCTCGCCCGCGGGCGAGAGCGCGACGTTGGTGAAGATCGTGTTCGCGCGCACCATCGCCGTCGCGCTCGGGTTCGTCTTCGGCGAGGTGTTCGGCGCGACGCCGAAGAACCCGCGCTCGGGATTGATCGCGCGCAGCTGGCCGGCAGCGTCCACCCACATCCATGCGATGTCGTCGCCGAGGGTCCAGATGCGCCAGCCGGGCAGTCGCGAGACGGCCATGGCGAGGTTGGTCTTGCCCGTCGCGCTCGGCATCGCCGCCGCGAGGTACGTGACGCGTCCCTCGGGATCCTCGACGCCGATGATCAGCATGTGCTCGGCGAGCCACCCCTCCTGGCGCGCCTGCGCCGAGGCGATGCGGAGCGCGTGGCACTTCTTGCCGAGGAGCGCATTGCCGCCGTAGCCCGAGCCCACCGACCAGATCAGACGCTCCTCGGGGAAGTGCAGGATCAGCCGGTGCTCGGGCGACAGGTCGCCGAGCGAGTGCACGCCGCGGATGAAATCGTCGTCGGCGCGCATGTGCTGGATGGCCACGGCGCCCACGCGGGTCATGAGATGCATGGACGCCACGACGTAGGGGCTGTCGGTCACCATGATGCCGACCCGGCTCATCGGCGAGCCCGCCGGCCCCATGAGGTAGGGGATCGCCCACATCGTGCGCCCGCGCATCGCGTCCCGGAGGTAGCCGCCCGCCTTCGCCTTGGCCTCCGACGGCGCCATCCAGTTGTTGGTCGGCCCGGCGTCGTCGCGCTCGCGCGAGCAGATGAAGGTCAGTTGCTCGGTGCGGGCGACGTCCTGGGGATGGCTGCGGTGCAGGTAGCAGTTGGGATAGGTGCGGGGATTGAGCGCCAGGAGCGTGCCGTCGGCGAGCATTCCCTCGATGAGCCCGTCGTACTCGGCCTTGGAGCCGTCGGACCAGAGGACCTTCCCGGGACGGGTGAGTCCGGCGACCTCGCCAACCCACTTCTCAGCGACGCTGCTGACCGCCATCAGCGCACCTCGCCTCTTTGGAAGTGGCTACGTTGGCGCGATTGTCGCCGGGGTGCTCGCCTCTGTCAAACGCCGCGGCGACCGCGTGCTAGCATTCGGGCGTGTCGGGTCTGCTCCTCGCGTTCCATTACCTCACGCTCGTCCCTCTGCCCGGCGCCCACGCCGGTCCCGGAGCGCTCGGCCGCGCCGCTGGGTGGTTTCCGGTGGTCGGGCTCGCGCTCGGGGCGTTCCTGCTCGCCGTGGACGTGCTCGCGCGCGTGATCTTTCCCCCGCTCCTGGCGGCGCTCGTCGTCGTCGGCGCCTGGAAGCTCGCGACCGGCGGCCTCCACCTCGACGGCCTCGCCGACTGCGCGGACGGGCTCGCCGGGCGCGACCCCGCGCAGCGACTGGCGATCATGCGCGACGCGCGGATCGGCGCCTTCGGCACGGCTGCGCTCGTCTTCGTCCTGGTGCTCGACGCCGTCGCCCTCTCCGGAATCGCGACGGCCACCCGCTGGCGCCTGCTCCTCGTCGTCCCCGCGATCGCGCGCGCGGCGCCGGCCCTGCTGGGTCGGGTGCTGCCCGCGGCGCGGCCGGACGGGCTCGGCGCTGCCTTCCACGCCGGGCTCGGCGCGGGACGCGCCGCCGTGGCGCTCGCCGCCGCCCTCGCGGCAGCGGTCGCCGCGCTCGGCCTGCTCGGCGTGATCCTCGTCTGCGCGGCCTGGCTCGTCGCGCTCCTCGTCGGCAGCGTGATGACGTGGCGGCTCGGGGGCGTGACCGGCGACGTTCACGGCGCCGCGATCGAGATGGCGGAGCTGGCGGCGCTGCTCACTGCGGCGGCGTGGACGCACGTCAGACCCTGATCTTTCTGCTGCGCCACGGCGAGGTGGAGGGTGCCCGGACCCGACGCTTCATCGGCCATCTCGACGTGCCGCTCTCGCCTTCCGGCGAGCGCCAGTGCCACGCCCAGGCCGAGCGCCTCGCCGGCGTCCGGCTCGCCGCCGTGTTCTCGAGCGACCTCGTCCGCGCGCGCCGGAGCGGCGAGATCATCGGCGCGCGCCACGGGCTTCGACCGGTGGTGGTGCCGGAGCTCCGCGAGATGGCGATGGGCCGCTGGGAGGGGCTCACCGCCGAGGAGATCCGCGCGCGCGAGCCCGGCGCGTTCCGGGACTGGATGGCGCGCGTCGGGGAGTTCCCGTTTCCGGGAGGCGAGAGCGTGCCGGATCTCGCGGCCCGGTCGGGCCCGGCGTTCGACGCGATCGCCGGCGCGCACGCGGGCGACGCGATCGCGATCGTCGCCCACGGCGGCACGAACCGCGCGCTCCTGTGCCGGGCCCTGGGCGTGCCGTTCGATCGCCTGCTGGCCTTCGGACAGGACTACGCGGCGCTGACGCTGCTCGAGCGCGCGGCGTCGGGTTGGCTGCTCCGCCGACTCAACGAGAAGCCGATGCTATAATCCGCCCGCCGTGAGCGCGCCCGCACCGGACCAGCTCGTCTCGATGTACGCGGGCATGGTGCGCGTGCGACAGTTCGAAGAGCGCGTGCGCGAGCTCTTCGCCAACGGGCGCGTCCCCGGCTTCCTGCACACGTCGGTGGGCCAGGAGGCCGTCGCCGTCGGCGTCGCCGCGGCGCTCCGGCCCGACGACTACGTCCTCTCCACACATCGCGGTCACGGCCATCTCGTCGCCAAGGGCGGCGGCCTGCGCGGCCTCATGGCCGAGCTCTACGGCAAGGCGAACGGGATCTGCCACGGCAAGGGCGGCACGATGCACATCGCCGATGTCTCCGTCGGCTACCTCGGCGCCAACGGTGTGCTCGCCTCGGGCTGCGTGCTGGCGCCGGGCGTGGGCATGTCCATCCGCCACCGGAGATCCGGGCAGGTGGTCGTCACGTTCTTCGGCGACGGCGCGGCGAACCGGGGACCGTTCCACGAGGGCGTGAACATGTCCGCGCTCTGGAAGCTGCCCGTGATCTTCGTCTGCGAGAACAACCGCTGGGCGTCCACGACCGCGCACGCGTCATCGGCCGCCGGCGGCTCGATCGCCGCGCGCGCGGCCGGCTACGGGATCCCGGGCGAGTCCGTCGACGGCAACGACGTCCTCGCGGTGCACGCGGCCGTCGCGCGCGCGGCGGCCCGGGCGCGTGCCGGCGAGGGGCCGTCGCTGATCGAGGCGCACACGATCCGCTGGGTGGGCCATTTCGAGGGCGATCCGCAGCTCTACCGCGCGAAGGACGAGGCGGCCGAGGGGCGACGCACCGATCCGATCGACCGTCTCGAGCGCTACCTGTCGGAGCGCGGGCTGCTCGACGCCGCGGGCGCCGCGCGGATCCGCGCGGAGATCGCGGCCGAGATCGACGACGCCGTCGCGCATGCCGAGGCGAGTCCGCTTCCGGAGCCGCAGGACGCGCTGACCGACCTCTTCGCCTACTACCCGTGGCGCGACTGATCCCGGTAACGTCGCGCCCTTCGGGCGCGCGTGCAGCGCGACTAATCACAGGGGGGGCCCCGACATGGCCCCCCAATCGCAGGCTCGCCTCGCCCGCCGAACGGCCTGCGGCTTCGCACTGCCATCCCCCCCGTCGCTCGGAGCGCCCC
>JBOHQB010000210.1:0-2252 GCA_050731995.1 Candidatus Rokuibacteriota bacterium | reverse complement strand
TTCGCCGACGCGCGCGCCAAGGCCCACGCCATCAAGGAGGTCGAGCACCGCGGGGACCTGATCACCCACGAGATCGTGAAGCGCCTCAACACGACCTTCATCACCCCGCTCGACCGGGAGGACATCCACGCGCTCGCCACGGAGCTGGACGACGTCCTCGACTACATCGAGGCGGTGGCCGAGCGCCTGGTGGTCTACCGGATCAAGGAGCCGACCTCCGCGTGCCGCGCCATGGCCGACCTGATCGTCACGCAGATCGCGGCGATGGACCGGTGCATCCGCTGCCTCCGCACGATGGATCCGGGTTTTCACGAGCACGCCGTCGAGGTGAACCGGCTCGAGAACCGCGCCGATGCGCTCCTGCGCGAGACGCTCGCGGCGATGTTCGAGGAGGAGGCCGATCCGATCGAGGTGATCAAGTGGAAGGAGATCTACGAGACCCTCGAGACGGTCACGGACCGGTGCGAGGACGTCGCGAACGTGATCGAGGGGATCATCCTCAAGATGGCCTGAGGGTGTCCCCGTGCTGACCGCCGTCGTTTTCATCATCTTCGTCGCGCTCGTCTTCGACTTCATCAACGGTTTTCACGACGCGGCGAACTCGATCGCCACGGTCGTCTCCACGCGCGTCCTCACGCCGCTCCAGGCGGTCGTCTGGGCCGCCTTCTTCAACTTCATCGCCGCCTTCGGCTTCGGCGTGAGCGTCGCGCGCACGGTCGGCAAGGGCGTGGTGGACACGCAGGTGGTGGACCAGTGGGTGATCCTCGCCGGGCTGCTCGGCGCCATCGTGTGGGATCTCCTCACGTGGTGGTGGGGGCTGCCGACCTCGTCCTCCCACGCGCTGATCGGCGGCTTCGCCGGCGCCGCGGTCGCGAAGGCGGGCTTCGGCTCCCTCATCGCGAGCGGTCTCATGAAGATCGGCATCTTCATGGTGCTGGCGCCGCTGATCGGCCTCACGGTGGGCTTCGTGATGATGATCCTCACGCTCCGGACCTTCCGCGCGGAGACGCCGGGGCGGGTGGATCGGATCTTCCGCCGCGGCCAGCTCGTCTCCGCGGCGGCCTACAGCCTGGGTCACGGCACGAACGACGCGCAGAAGACGATGGGCATCATCGCCGTGCTGCTTTTCACCACCGGCAACCTCGGGCCGGAGTTCTACGTGCCCTTCTGGGTTGTCCTCTCCGCCCATGCCGCGCTCGGGCTCGGCACGATGGCCGGTGGCTGGCGGATCGTGAAGACGATGGGCATGCGCATCACGAAGCTGCGCCCCGTCGGCGGCTTCTGCGCCGAGACCGGTGGGGCGATCACGCTCATCGGCACGGCGATCGCCGGCATTCCCGTGAGCACGACGCACACGATCAGCGGTGCGATCATGGGCGTGGGCGCGATCCAGCGCTTCTCGGCGGTGCGCTGGGGTGTCGCGGGACGGATCGTCGGGGCGTGGATCGTCACGATCCCCGCGTCGGCCGCGGTTGCGGCGGTCAGCTGGCTCTTGCTCCGACTCGCCGCCGCTTGAGACGGCAGGATGGCTGAGGAAGTCCTCGTGGTCGAGGATGAGCCCGACATCCGCGGCCTCATCGTTCATCACCTGACGCAAGAGGGCTTTCGCTGCCGCGCGGCCTCGAACGGCCCGGAGGCCATCGCCGAGGCGCGCGCCCGTGCTCCCGGTCTGGTCGTCCTCGACCTCATGCTCCCGGGGCTCGACGGGCTCGAGGTGTGCCGGCGCCTCCGGAGCGACCCGGCGACGGCGACGGTGCCGATCATCATGCTCACGGCCAAGGCCGACGAGGTGGACCGCGTCGTCGGTCTCGAGCTGGGCGCCGACGACTACGTCGTCAAGCCCTTCTCGCCCAAGGAGCTCGTGGCGCGCGTGCGCGCCGTGCTCCGGCGCGCGCGGCCGGCGCCCGACACGCGGCCGCTCACCGCCGGCGCGGTGATCCTCGATCCCGCGCGCCACACGGTGAGCGTGGGCGGCCGGCCGGTCGAGCTGACGCCGAAGGAGTTCGACCTGCTCCACGCCCTCCTCGCGGCCGCCGGGCGCGTGCTCTCGCGCGAGCACCTGCTGAACCGGGTCTGGGGCTATGCGCGCGCCGACGAGATCGAGTCGCGCACCGTGGACGTCCACGTCCGGCGGCTCCGCGCCAAGCTGGGTGTGGAGGGCGGGCGCGTCGCCACGGTGAAGGGCGTCGGCTACCGCTTCGAGGGCGACTGACGGAGTATTCTAAGGACATGGGGCTCCTGACCCGGCTGAG
>JBOHQB010000209.1:0-1579 GCA_050731995.1 Candidatus Rokuibacteriota bacterium | reverse complement strand
TGATGGTGGACGGCGGGATCATGATGCCGAGCGTGCCACTCCCCGCGACGACGCCCGCGGCGAGCTTGTCGGAGTAGCCGAAGCGCTTCATCGACGGGTAGGCGACCTTCGCGAACGTGGCCGCGGTCGCGATGGAGGAGCCGCAGATGCCGCCGAAGCCGGCCGAGGCCCAGACGGTGGCCATGGCGAGACCGCCGCGCAGGTGGCCGATGAAGGCGTAGGCGGCGCGGAACAGCTCCTGCGCCATGCCGGCGCGCGTGACGAAGTTGCCCATCAGGATGAAGAGCGGCACGACCGACAGCGTGTAGTTGCGACCGGTCTCGTACAGCTTGGTCTGCGTCATCGCGAAGGCGACCGTCCAGTTCCAGTCGCGCATGTAGGCGTAGCCGACGATGCCGACGGCGGCCATCGCGAACGCGATCGGGATGCGCAGGCAGCAGAGCAGCATCATCACCGTGAGGCCGACGAGCCCCTCGATCATCGACGCGCCGCCGCCTTCCCGAGGTGGATGAGGCCGGCGAGCCCGAGGGTGACCGCCATGAAGTAGACGAACGGCCCGTACACGACGTGCAGCACGTCGGTGTAGTCGCCTTTGTCCCAGATCCGGTCGGCCTTGAGCCAGACGAGCCAGGCGAGCAGACCCAGGAACGCCGCACACGCCACGTGCACCGCGCGCTGGAGGGCGCGCAGGGCGCCGGCGCCGAGGACGCGGTCGACGAAGTCCATGACGGCGTGCTCGTCTGCGAGCGACACGAGCGGCAGGCCGGCGAAGATGAGCACGAGCAGCATCAGCTCGGTGACCTCGAAGGCGCCGCGTACCGGCCGCTTGAGGATGTAGCGTCCCACGACGTCCACCACCGTGAGGAGCATCATCGCGAGGAGGATCGCCGAGGCGGCGATGCCGAGGATCGCGTCGGCGTGCCGCTGCCGCTGCGCTACAGGCACGGGAGGACGGTCCGCGCGAACAGCTCGGTGCCGTCCGGGCGGGGCGCGTCGGCGAAGTTGACGGTGAGCCGGGCGGCGCCCTGGCGCACGATCCGCTGGAGCACCTCCGTCACCTGTGGCGGGGTCCCCGCCAGGCGGATGTCCGCCATCGGCCGGATGAACGGCGCCGTCTTGAGCCGATCGACCTCGCGCTCCGTCTCGGCGATCAGGATCCCGACGCGGACGACCTGCACGATCTCGTCGTAGTCCCGGCCGACCTCCCGGCAATGCGCTTTCAGGATCTCCTGCTTGTGGGTGTAGAGCGCGTGATCGCGAAAGCCGTAGTTCCACCAGTCGGCGTGCCGCGCGACCGCGGCTAACAAATATTTCTCGCCGTGGCCCCCGACCATGACCGGCGGGAGCGGGTCCGGTCGGGGCTCACAGCGCGCGTTCGTGATCCGGTAGTACTTCCCCTCGTACGAGGCGGGCGCGTCGGTCCACATGCGCCGGATCAGCTCGATCGCCTCACCGAGCTGGGCGATGCGCTCGCGGGTGGATGGGAACGGCCAGCCGTAGGCGCGGTATTCCTCCTCGTTCCAGCCGGCACCGATCCCGAGGATCGTCCGCCCGCCGGAGAGCGCCTGGGCGGTCGCGA
>JBOHQB010000208.1:0-6060 GCA_050731995.1 Candidatus Rokuibacteriota bacterium | reverse complement strand
CACGTTCTGACGCGCGCGCACGCGGGCGCGATCGTGGACCTCCACGACGCCGAGGGTACGCGCGGCGCCCCCGAGCGCCTCTGCGCGGCGCTCCCGCCGATGCTCGCTGGGCTGACGGCGGCGGGCTGGGAGCTCGTCACCGTCGGCGACCTGCTCGAGCCCGCCTGACACCGCGCGCGGCTCGAGGAGATGGACCGCGCCTACCGCCTCGCGCCCGATGCGCTGAACGTCATGCTCGTCCGCGCGGTCGTGCTGAACACGGCGGCGCCCCAACATCCGCGATCGTGTAGCCGGGCGTGTCTCAGCGGTTCACGTAGAGTCGCCGGCCGCCGGCGGAGGTTACCAGCCGCGCGCCGGGCAGCGAGCGCGTGACGGACTGCTCACGCGGCCGCCCGGTGACGAGCCAGACGCGCTGGTCCCGCCACACCACCGCCAGCCGCGCCTCGTCCCAGAAGACGTCGGGCGCGTCGGCCAGCGTCGCGCCGAAACCGAGCACGCTCCGGCGCCCGTCCAGGAGCACCGGCCGCCGTCCCGAGTACCACTCGAGCGCGCCGGAGTTCTCGATGGGCCCCTCGTGGACGACCACGTCTTCCGGGCCGGCGCGCCGCGCCAGCGCCACCGCAATGGGCTTCACCGAGCGATACGCGGAGACGCGCGCGAGCGCGCTGGCGATGACCGGCATCAACGCGAGCATCGCCGCGACCACGACGAACGCGCCGAGCCGGCGGCGGCCGGCGCCCAGCGCGGCCGTGATGGCCGCGAGCACGGCGCCGGCCGTGAACACGAGCGCCGCGGCGAGGAGCAACGGCCGGAGCATCGTGGGCGGCGGGAGCGGCGACACGGCGCCCGCCGCCACCGCCTTGCGCGCGGCGACGTCGGTCGCGCCGAGGACGTCCCCGAGCGCGGCGCCGCCGAGCGGCGAGGCGAGCCAGGCGCAACCGGCGCCGAGGACGGCGAAGAGGGCGGCATGAGCCGTGGCCAGCGCGCGCGCGTTGAGCTCGTGCCAGCCCCGCGCCGCGAGGAGCGCGATGGCCGGGTAGGCGGGCAGGCCGTAGTGCGGCAGCCTGAAGGGCGAGAGCACCGTCAGCCCGATCACGCCCACCGCCACAATGGTCAGCGCGCTCCACGCGACCTCGTCCGGGTCACGCCAGCCGCGCCGGCGCGCCCACACCCACAGCGCGCCGCCCGCGGGGACGATCCACGGGACGGCGCCCAGCAGCGCCACGGCCAGGAACTCCGCCGCGCCCAGCGGCACGTCCTCGTCCGGGAAGACCCGGGCGCGCGCGACGTTGAGCAGCTTGTTGTCCACGACCGTATACCAGGCGAAGCCGGGCGTCGTGAGCGCGTCGAGGGCGTACCAGGCGAGCCCCACGACGAGGAGCGCCGCGAGCCCCGGCCACGGCAGCCACCGGGCGAGCGGACGCGCGCGGCCGCAGAACCGGAGCGCGAGACCGACGGCCAGGGGCGGCGCGACGGCGCCCAGCGGGTCCTTGGTCAGGCCGGCGACGCCGAAGGCGGCGAGCCCGGCGATGACGAATGCCCGCCGGCCTTCCCGCACTCCCACCAGCGTCAGTGCGAGCCCCACGGACAGCATCGCCAGAAACACCGTTTCGACACGCACATAGCGCCCATAGGCGAAGAACCCCGTGGAAGTCGCGAGCGCGAGCCCGGCCACGACGCCGGATGCTGGATCGAGGAGCCGCGTGGCGAGCCAGGCGACGGCTGCGACCGCGATCAGCGCCGCCCCGGCGGACACGGCACGCGCGCCGCCCTCGTGCTCGCCTCCCAGCGCGAAGACGGCGGCGAGAAGGACGTAGAAGAGCGGCGGCTTGTCCACGTACCGGACGCCGTTGAGCGTGAGCGCGAGGGGGTCACCCGACAGCGAGAGCTCACGGGCGATCTCCGCATGCATCCCCTCGCCCGGATCGTCGAACGGCGCCCCGCCGAGCGCGGCGAAGAGGAGCGGCGCCGCGGCGAGTACCGCGACGAGCGGGGCCGCCTTGCTGCCGCTCAGGTGCGCGACACCAGCGCGACGCCGGCGACGACGAAGCCGATTCCCAGCCACCGCGCGACCGTGATGGGCTCGCCGAGCAGCCAGGACGCGAGGAAGGCGACGATCACGTAGTCGAAGGCGGTCATCGGCAGGATCTTGCTCACGTCCGCGCGCGACAGCAGCATCAGGTACATGAAGAAGAACGAGGCCTGGAGCACCACGCCGCAGAGCAGCCAGGGATTCGTGACCGCGCGGGTGATCATCCCGCCGAGCTGGCCCGCGGGCGCCTCGGTGAGGTCGCCGACGGTCTTCATCCCCTTGGAGAGGAGCACGTGGCCGGTGCCGCCGAGCGTGCCCGCGACCAGCACGAGAACGAGGGTCTTGAGCATCAGAGCGAGCGGCCGATGGCGGCGAGCACGCTCTTTTCGACCTCCTGATCCTTGGCGGTGACGGGCCTGTCGTTGTCGATGAAGAGAATGCGCTCGCGCTCGAAGACGGAGCGCGCGACGGTCACGGCGGTGCGCGCGTTGTCCACGCTCTTCATCTCAACGCGGAGTCGGTGGCGGATCCCCTTCGCATAGACGCCGTAATCTTCGCCTTCGACCCGGCGCGAGTCGGTCGTGATCCAGCCGATCGAACGGTCTTCCTTGTCGATGTCCCAGCCGAGCTGCTTGAGCACGGCACGCGCGACGTTCCACACCCGGTCCACCGAACCGTTGAACGTCTGGGTCACGGGGTCGGCCGCCTGCGCGGGTACCGCCAGGAGCGTGAGGACAACCGCAACCGTGAGCACGCCGACGAGTGTCTTCATGGATGCCTCCCTGTGAGTATGCCGTCGCGCATCGCCCACACGGTGTCGGCCACGCGCACGACATTGTCGCGATGCGTGACGACCAGGACGGCGGCGCCCTCGCGCGCTCGTGCCCGCAGCGCCTCGAGGATCACGCGGCCGTTGGCGTCGTCGAGGTTGCCGGTCGGCTCGTCGGCGAGCAGGATCGGCGGCTCGTTCAGCACGGCGCGGCAGAAGGCCACGCGCTGCTGCTCGCCGCCCGAGAGCTGCGCGGGATAGTGGTCCCGACGCTCGGCGACGCCGAGCGCGCCGAGCAGCTCGTCGGCCCGCCGGCGCGCGGCGGCGCGGTCGGTCCCGACATACCGCGCCGCCAGCAGCACGTTCTCGCGCGCGGTGAGCGACGGCAGGAGCAGGAACGACTGGAAGACGAAGCCCAGGAGCCGGCCGCGCGCCCGGCTCCGCGCCGCCCGGCCGAGCGACGCGACGCTCTCACCGCCGAGCCGAAGGTCGCCCGCCTCCGGGTCCTCCAGCAGGCCCAGCACGTTGAGCAGCGTGCTCTTGCCAGAGCCCGACGGGCCGACGACCGCCGCCAGCTCGCCGGCCCGCACGGTCACGTCCACGCCGCGCAGGACCTCGATCGCGCCGCCGGACGGCGCCCGGTACGACTTCACGAGCGCCTTCGCCTCGAGCATCGCGCTCACGCGCCCCGACGGATGGCTTCCGCCGGCGACAGGCTGACGATCCGCAGCGTGGCGTAGAGCGCGGCAGCGCAACCCAGCAGCAGCGAGAAGGCCAGCGCGCCGAGGAGCAGGCGCGACGAGAAGAGAAAGAGCTGCTGGCTCGACCGCGCCGCCCAGCCGTCGATCGCGGCGCCGAGCACCAGCGCCAGCGCGAGCCCGAGCGCGCCGCCCGAGAGCGTCACCGCCAGCGCCTCGCCCAGCACCTCGACGCCGAGCTGGAGATCGGTCGCGCCGAGGGCGCGCTTGACGCCGAAGTCGCGGATCCGCTCGAAGACGGCGGCGGCGATCGTGTTGGCGAGGGAGAGCCCGCCGATCACGAAGGCGAGCGCGAAGATCCCCGCGAGGAGCGCGGAGAAGAAGGCGGTCGACGACCGGAGGAGCCCGCTCAGCTCACTCGGGATCTGGACGTTCACCCCGGTCACCCGCTCGCGGATCCGCGCGGCAACCGCGTCCGGATCTGCGCCGTCCTTCCAGCCGACCGCGGCCCCCGTGTTGAGGTCGTCCGCTCTCAGCGCGACGGCGCCGGAGGCGAGCACCGTGCGCAGCATCGGGTCCTTCGCGACCCACTGGCGGCGCGCGTCGGCGATCGGCACGATCACGAACCGGTCGGGCGCGGTCAGCATCCGCTCGAGCACGCCGACGACCTCGTACGGCTCCCCCTCGAGGGTGAGCGGCGAGCCCACGCCGAGGCCGTGCGACGCGGCGAACGCCGCGCCGACGACAGCCACCCGCCGGTCGCCGTCGCGCAGGAACCGCCCCGCGCGCACCGGCAGCGTCGGGTAGTGACGGTTCGGCGTCGGCACGCGGAGATCCATGCCGAGCACCAGCTCTTGCGTCAGAGTCATGAACTGCGAGGTGGTCGGGTTCAGGGGCAGCATGACCTGGGCCTGCACCCCGCTCACGCCCTCGACGGCCGCGATCTTCTCGAGCGTCCCCGCGGGCAGGAGCCCACCGGCCGTGAAGCCGGCGCCCATGCCCATGCCCCGCCCCGCGACGGAGATCTGGCCAAGAACGAAGCGGTCGCCGCCCTCGATGAAGCGCACGATGCGCTCGCCCATCGCCCCCAGCGCGACGATGCCGGCGACGCCGATCGCGATGCCGGCAACGGTGAACGCATAGCCGCGCAGCAGCCTCTGCGCACTCTTCATTACCATTCCAGTCTTGACTCGACGGGGAGGCCGGCGCGGCGCCGCTTCCAGACGTTGATCCGCGCGATCGTGAAGAGGAAGGCGAGCGCGAACCGCGCCCGCCACGTCATCCGGAGGAAGGAGCCGCCGGAGAGGACGCTCAGCACGCCGTCCACGACGCCCAGGATGTTCCGCGGTCTCACGAAGATCTCCATGAAGGCCGGCTCGTAGTACTTGTGGATGAACTTGAAGAGCGGCGCCATGCGCGTGCGCACGCGCCGCTCGTAGGCGCGGAAGCGGCGCGCGCCGAACCGGCCGGCGCGGAAGGCGCGGACGATCGCCTCGGCCGCCACCTCGCCCGACCAGAGAGCGATGAAGACCCCGCCCGAGAAGATCGGGTCCACGAAGGCGATCGCGTCGCCGACGGCCAGGAACCGGTCGCCGCGGACCGGCTGGTTGAAGTACGCGAAGTTCGCCTCGCGATGGACCTCCGTCACGCGCGTCGCCGCCGCGAGGCCGTCCGCGACCGGTGCCGAGCGGCGGATCATCTCGTCGTAGAGCGCTTCGGGTGTGCCGCCGAACGCCGCGACCGTCTTGGCGTGGCAGACCGCGCCGATGCTCGTCAGGTCCTGGGCGAGCGGGATCCACCAGAACCACCCGTCCTCACCGAGATAGATGCGGATGTTGCCCTCCTCGCGTCCGGAGAGCCGGGGCGCGCCCTTCCAGTGCGCCCAGAGCGCCACCTTGCCGAGATTCGGGACGCGCGCGCGCCGCCCGGCACGAGTGGCCATGAACGAGGCGCGCCCGGTCGCGTCCACGAGGAAGCGCGCGCGCACCCGCCGCGCCGCGTCCCCGCTCGCCACCGTGACCGTCACCCCGTCACGGTCGAACTCGGCGCCCTCGACCGCCTCGGGCTGGAACACCGTCACTCCCTGCTTGCGGGCGTTGTCGAGCAGGATCGTGTCGAACTCGGCACGTGGCACCTGGTAGGCATAGCCGGGCCACGGCATGTTCTGCAAGAAATAGAAGGTGTGCGCGTGCCCCGTGTCCGACTCGTGGAACGACGCGCCGTACTTGATCTGGAACCCGCTCGCCTCCACGCACTCCCGGGCGCCGAGCCGCTCGAGCAGGAGCATCGTCGCCGGCATGAGCGACTCGCCGACGTGCGCGCGCGGGAACACCTCGCGCTCGAACACCGCGACCGAGAGACCCGCCCGCGCCAGGTGCGTCGCCACGGACGCGCCGCCGGGCCCGCCGCCGATGACGACGACGTCGTACTCGGCGGGGGCGGGCGCGCCGACCTCCGCCAGACGCTCCGCGCTGTACAGCGCGGTCACGAGCGGCGTCACGAGGTCGGGGAGGCGGCGGCCGGCGAGCGCCTGCAGCGCGACCAGGGCCAGCACGCCGGGC
>JBOHQB010000207.1:0-2904 GCA_050731995.1 Candidatus Rokuibacteriota bacterium | reverse complement strand
GCAGATGATCATCGCCGACGAGCCGACGACGAGCCTCGACGTGACGATCCAGGCCCAGTACCTGAGCATCCTGCGCGAGATGCAGCGCGAGCACGGCCTGGCGCTGATCTTCATCACGCACAACCTGGGCATCGTCGCCAAGATGTGCGACGCGGTGGCGGTCATGTACGCCGGCCGGCTCGTGGAGGGCGGACCCGTCCGCCGCATCTTCTCCGCACCGCAGCACCCCTACACTCAGGCGCTCCTCGAGTCGATTCCGACGATGGGCGACGGCCGCGACCGGCTCACGGCGATCGACGGCCAGCCGCCGGACCTGGTCTCGCTGCCGCCCGGGTGCGCCTTCGCGCCGCGCTGCGCGGAGGCGCTGGAGCGCTGCCGCGCCGAGCGGCCGCCGGCCTTCCGCGTGGCGCCGGATCACACCGCGGCGTGCTGGCTCAGGGAGCGATGACGCCGATCCTCGAGGCGCGGGCTCTCACCAAGCACTTCCCGGTCAAGCGCGGCCTCTTCGGCGGCCAGGCCGGCGTCGTGCGCGCCGTTGACGACGTGTCCTTCGCGATCGAGGCGAGTCGCACGCTCGGGGTCGTCGGCGAGTCGGGCTGCGGCAAGACGACGACGGCGAAGCTGGTCTTGCGTCTGGAGACGCCGACGGACGGCGAGATCCGTTTCGACGGGCAGGATCTCGCGACGCTGAACGGCGACGGGCTGCGCCGCTATCGCAAGAGCGTCCAGGCCGTCTTCCAGGACCCGTACGCCTCGCTCAGTCCCCGGATGCGCGTGGACGAGATCATCGTGGAGCCCCTCGCGACCAACGAGCGCCTCACCGCCGCCGACGCGGGCGCCCGCGTCCGCCGGCTGCTCGACGTCGTGGGACTGCCGGAGCGCGCGGCCAGTCTCTTCCCGCACGAGTTCTCGGGCGGCCAGCGCCAGCGCATCGCGATCGCCCGGGCGCTCGCGCTCGAGCCGCGGGTCATCGTGCTCGACGAACCCGTCTCCGCGCTCGACGTCAGTATCCGCGCCCAGATCCTCAACCTCTTGACCGACCTGCAGCGCGAGCTCGGGCTCGCGTACCTCTTCATCGCCCACGACCTCGCGGCGGTCGCCCACATGAGCCACACGATCGCAGTCATGTACCTCGGCCGGATCGTGGAGACGGGGGACGCGAAGACGGTCGCGACGGCGCCGAAGCATCCCTACACGCAGGCGCTCTTCTCGGCGGCACTGCCGACGCATCCCGACGAGGCGCGCGACGAGATCATCCTGCCGGGCGAGGTGCCGAGCCCGCTCAACCCGCCGCCCGGTTGTCGCTTCCATCCGCGCTGCAGCCACGTGATGGACCGCTGCGCGTCGGTGATTCCCGTTCTCAAGTCGTCGCACGGGCGCGAGGTCGCCTGCCATCTCTACGAGGGCTGAGCGGAAGCTCGAGATCGTGTCGGACGTTCCGGACCGGGCGATGGTCGTCTTTGCCCACCCCGACGACGCCGAGATCGGCTCGGGGGGCGTCGTGGCCAAGTGGGTGGCCGCGGGCTGCGAGGTCACCTACGTGCTGTGCACCAACGGCGCCGCCGGCACTGCCGATCGTTCGTTGACGCCGGCCGAGCTCGCGAAGAAGCGGGCCGACGAGCAGCGCGCCGCCGCGGACTTCATGGGCGTCAGGCACGTCGTCATGCTCGGCTACCCCGACGGCGCGCTGGAGGACACGCGCGAGCTGCTCGGCGACATCGTGCGGGCGATCCGACGACACCGGCCCCACACGGTCTTCGTCCACGACCCGTACCGGATGAAGGGGTTCCAGCACCGCGACCACCGCCACGCGGGGATCGCGACGACGGACGCTGTCTATCCGTTCGCCCGCGACCACCTGCACTTCGCGGAGCAGCTCACGCGGGAGGGGCTGGAGCCGCACAAGGTCCGGGAGCTCTGGTACTGGGGGATGGACGCGCCGGAGGTCATCGTCGACGTCACCGGCTCGATCGACCGGCAGATCGCCGCTCTCGCCCGCCACGAGAGCCAGCTGCCCGGCTTCAACGTGCCGCAGGGCGAGACCATCGGCCAGCGGCTGCGAAAGCACGCCGCCGAGCTCGCGGAGGGTTACGGCTTCGAGTACGGGGCCGTCTTCAGGCGCCTGATCGCCCGGAGGTAGCCCAGGAGATCCGCGCATGCCGGGTCAGGTCCGCGTCATCGACCATCCGCTCGTGCAGCACAAGCTCAGCCTCATGCGCATGAAGGGCACGAGCACGTCGGCCTTCCGCAACCTCCTCGGCGAGCTCAGCATGCTCATGGCCTACGAGGTCACGCGGGACATGCCCACGCGCGCGGCGCCCATCGACACGCCGCTGGCCCGTATGAGCGCGCCCCTGCTCGACGGCAAGAAAATCGTGCTCGTCTCCATCCTGAGAGCGGGCGCGGGCATCCTCGACGGCATGCTCCGCCTGCTGCCCAGCGCGCGGGTGGGTCACGTCGGGCTGTATCGCGACCCCAAGACGCTCGCCGCCGTCGAGTACTACTTCAAGGTGCCGAGGGAGATGCGCGGGCGCGACGTCATCGTCGTCGACCCGATGCTGGCCACGGGCAATTCGGCGGTCGCGGCGATCGACCGCATCCGGGGCACGCACCCCCGCTCGATCAAGTTCGTCTGTCTCGTGACGTGCCCCGAGGGATTGGCGAACTTCCACGGCCACCATCCCGACGTTCCCGTCTACACCGCGGCCATCGACAGTCACCTCGACGACCACGGCTACATCGTGCCGGGCCTCGGCGACGCCGGCGATCGGCTGTTCGGGACTAAGTAATGTAGGGGGCTCCGAACGGGACGCGATCGAACTAGCAGAATCAAAGTGCGTGATTGCATTGCACGGTACGGCTCGTTCTCGGGGCGCCAAGGTCGATGATCCCGCATCCTCCACC
>JBOHQB010000206.1:0-4058 GCA_050731995.1 Candidatus Rokuibacteriota bacterium | reverse complement strand
CTAGTGTCCTGTCTCTAACGCTTGTTTACAATGCTTGATCTTGCGCAAGATCGCGGCCACGGTCGCCGTCCAGATGAAGGGCCGCGGGTGTTTGTTGTGCTCACGCACGTAGGCCCGAATGGCGGCGATGAGGGCGGGCACGCTGCGGAAGGTGCCGCGACGGATCCGCTTGCGCGTGATCTCAGCGAAGAAGCGCTCGACGAGGTTCAGCCACGAGGCCCCCGTCGGGGTGAAGTGGAAGTGAAAGCGCGGGTGCGCCCCCAACCAGGCCGTCACGGTCGGGTGCTTGTGCGTGCCGTAGTTGTCGAGGATGAGATGAATGTCCCGCTTGCGGGGGGTCGTCTGATCGATCTTGTCCAAGAAGGCCAGGAACTCCGCGTGCGTGTGGCGGGGCTGGCAGGCGTCGATCACATGGCCCTCCAAGACATTGAGGGCTGCAAACAGCGTGGTCGTGCCGTGCCGCGTGTAATCGTGCGTCTGCCGCGCGGGCACCCCCGGGCGCAGCGGCAGAATCGGCTGGGTGCGATCGAGCGCCTGGATCTGGCTCTTCTCATCGACGCTCAGCACCAACGCCTTCGCCGGCGGATTCAGGTACAGGCCGACCACATCCCGCAGCTTCCGGACGAAGTGTGGGTCGCGACTCAGCTTGAAGCTCTTCGTGCGATGCGGCTGCAGATTGGCGGCCTGCCAGATCCGATGGACCGTCGCCGGACTCACCCGCTGGCTCTTCGCCAACGTCCGTACGCTCCAGTGGGTCGCGTCTCGCGGCGTCGTGTGCAAGGTCGCCGTCACGATAGCCTCGACCTTTTCCGGCTGGATCCGTTTACGCCGGCCCGGCCGGGGCGCATCCTTGAGCAGCCCATCCACACCCGCCTCGGTGTAGCGCCGGCGCCATCGCAGCACCGTGGGTCGGCTGATCCCCAGTTCCTTGGCCACCCGCTGGTTGGGGTGCCCCGCGGCCGCCCCGAGCACGATCCGCGCCCTGCGCACGACCCGCTGCGGCGTCTTGCCGCCCCGGACCAACCCCTCCAACCACTCGCGATCGTCCGCACTGACTCGAAGCGCCCGCGCTGGTTTCCACATGGTGAGGCCACTGTAGTATGAGCCTCACTCATTGTAACTATATATCTGAGACAGGACACTAGTTGGTGGCCGAGAGCATCTCCAGGAGCCTGTCGTAGGACGCAGTCTTCATCACGCGCTGGAACTGCGCCCGGTACATGCCGAGCATGCTCGCGTTGTCGAGGACGACGTCGTAGACGAGCCAGCGGTTGGCGACGCGCACGAACCGGTATTCCAGCGTGACGGGGCGGCCGCCCACGCCGCGCGCCCGTGTCGTCACGGTGGCCTCGTCGCCCTCGACCGACTCGCCGGTGTATTCGATCACGTCGGCCGCGAAGTGCTCGAGTCCGAGGACGTTGGTGTCGACCCGTGTTGCCAGCGCGGTGACGAAGGCGTCACGCTCGGCGTCGGTCCGGACGAGCCAGTACCGACCGAGCGCGCGGCGCGCCATCTCTTCCCAGGCGAAGAGGCCCCGGGTGATCTCGCCGATCGCCCGGCGTCGAGCCTCGGGCTTGCTCCGGAGGCCGGGGTCGGCCAGCGTCGTGAAGACGCGGTCGAGGTTGCCTCGGATCTGCTCGGTGAGCGTGCCCGCGTGCGCCTTCGGCGCGAGCCACAGGACCAGTGCGATCGCCACCGCCACACGCACACACCGACTGCGCAGCATTCCCCACCCCCGGGAGTGATTGGATGTCGTCGCCCGACAGGGCGCCGGGCCGATTTATCGGAAAAGACTGCAGGTACTGATCCACCGTACCGTGATTTACGCTTCGCGTCAAACTCGATGCGCGATGCGTTATCGGGGCCGGCGGACCGCCAGGACGACGAGCGTCGCGGCAATCGCCCCGGCGCCGTCCAGCAGCACGTCCCAGAGGCTGCCGGTCCGGGAAGGGATCGTGGACTGGTGCCACTCGTCGACGCATGCCCACGCGACGGCGACGGCGATCGAGAGGCCCGCGGCCGGCCGGGCGCCGAGGGTGACGCCGCGCATCAGCGCGTGGATCCAGAGCACGGCGAGGAGCCCGTACTCGACGGCGTGCGCGGTATGGCGGATCGCCCGGTGCGCGACCTGGAGCTGCGCGTCCATGGCCCACGGCGCGAGCCAGCGCAGCAGGGGCATGAGGAACGCCCCCGTCTGGTCGGCGCTGAAATCGCCGGACGAAAACCAGAGGATCGCCTCCATCCAGAGGACGGGGGGAAGCCAGACCCGGACACGCGCCGTCACGCGTCCATCTTAGGGGGTTCGTGGTCGGGCCGGGAGCGCGCGTGATAAAGTGGCCTTCGATGCTCGGCGAGATCCTGGACGACCTGCTGATCTCGGCGTCGACAGGACCGTGCATCACGGCGACCCGTCACTTCCCCGCGCGCCCCCCGATCTTCGCCCCGTTTCCCGCGACGCTCGACCCCCGGCTGATCGACGCGCTGCGCGCGCGCGGGATCGAGTCGCTCTACGTCCACCAGGCGGCGGCGTGGGAGCGAATCGCCAAGGGCGAGCACGTCGTCGTCGTGACGCCGACCGCTTCGGGCAAGACGCTCTGCTACAACCTGCCGGTGCTCCAGGCCCTCGTCCACCAGCCGGACTCCCGCGCGCTCTATCTCTTTCCGACCAAGGCGCTCGCGCAGGACCAGCTCGCGGAGCTCGAGGCGCTCGCCAAGCAGCTGCCCGAGATGCGCATGTTCACCTACGACGGCGACACCCCCCAGGACGCGCGACGCGCGGTCCGGGCGCGGGCGAACCTCGTGCTCTCGAACCCCGACATGCTCCACTCGGGGATCCTCCCGCACCACACGAAGTGGGCGACGCTCTTCCAGAACCTCCGCTACGTGGTGATCGACGAGCTGCACGCCTACCGCGGCGTGTTCGGCTCGCACCTCGCCAACGTCCTCCGCCGGCTCAAGCGCGTCTGCGCCCACTACGGCTCGGCGCCGCAGTTCATCATGGCTTCGGCGACGATCGCCAACCCCGGCGAGCTCGCGAGCCGCATCACCGGCGAGGCCGTCGAGGAGATCAGCGAGAGCGGCGCCCCGACGGGGGACAAGACCTTCGTCTGCTACAACCCGCCCGTCGTCAACAAAGAGCTCGGCATCCGCGCGCCGTATCTCGGCGAGGCCGCGAAGATCGCCATCCGCCTGCTGCGCGCGAGGGTCGCGACGATCGTCTTCGCGCAGAGCCGGCTCGCGACCGAGGTGCTCCTCGGCACGATCAAGCAGGGCGTGGCCGACAAGACGGGCGATACCGGGATCGTGCGAGGTTACCGCGGCGGCTACCTGCCGAATCGCCGGCGGGAGGTCGAGCGCGAGCTGCGCCAGGGTGAGGCGCTCGGCGTGGTCTCCACGAACGCGCTCGAGCTGGGGGTGGACATCGGTCATCTCGACGCGGCCGTCCTCGCCGGCTACCCGGGCGCGATCGCCTCCCTCTGGCAGCAGGCGGGGCGCGCGGGCCGTCGGTCGGGCGCGTCGGCGGCGGTCCTGGTCGCGTCGAGCGCGCCGCTCGACCAGTTCATGGTCACGCACCCCGACTACCTCTTCGGGACGCCGCCCGAGCACGCGCGGATCAATCCGGACAACCCGTTCATCCTCGTGAACCACCTCAAGTGCGCGGCCTTCGAGCTGCCGATCGCCCCACCCGCCGGAGGCGGGGTGGATAAGGTCGAGCGCTTCGGCGGCGTGGACGTGCGCAAGGAGCTCGCCGCGCTCGAGGACGAGGGGCTGCTGCACCGGGCCGGCGACCGGTGGCACTGGTCGTCGGAGACGTACCCGGCGGACCACATCTCGCTGCGCACGGTCACGACGGACAACTTCGTCGTCATCGACACGACGGCGCGCGACGAGACGCAGACGAAGAAGCGGCAGATCATCGCCGAGGTGGACTGGGGCAGCGCCTTCGCCACGATCTATCCGAAGGCGATCTACCTGGTCGAGAGCGTGCCCTACGAAGTCCAGGAGCTGCGCTTCCGCGAGGACGAGGAGAAGGTCGCCTACGTCAAGAGCGTCCTGTT
>JBOHQB010000205.1:0-7144 GCA_050731995.1 Candidatus Rokuibacteriota bacterium | reverse complement strand
GGGCCGAGGACCGGCAATATCTCAGGAACGACGCCGCCGAGGCGCTCGGTGCCTTTCGGAGGCGACGCGAGGAGACGCTTGCTCACCTCCGCGGCCTCACGCAGGAGCAGTGGCAGCGTGGCGGTATCCACCCCCGGCAGGGCCGGATGACCGTCGGCGACTTCGTGACGATGATCGCCTGCCATGACGACAACCATCTCGATCAGCTCCGCCGCGCGCTCGACGGAAAGGCCTGATCCCGACTTCGCAGGGGAGGCCCCGCTTCCGCCATGCCGCCGCCTGCGCTGAGCGAGGGTCGGCGCAGGTTGCCGTTATAATGTCCGGAGTTCCCATGAAGCGGCGACGACTATCACTCTCCATCAAGCTCCGCGTCGCGATCGTGCTGCTGATAAGCGTCACGCTGGCGATCTCGTTCGCGGTTGTGCTCGAGGGCCGCCGGATGGCGCTCGCCGTCGGGGGGATCGGGCTCGCCGGCCTGGTGGCGCTGTTGATCGTCCTCGTCGTCGCCCTGGCCAGACGCAGCCGGCAGCTCGCCGAGCGCGAGCGAAATCTTCGAACGCTCCTGGAGGCGAGCCCCGCGGGGCTCATCATCGCCGCGCGCGATGGTCGGGTCGTCTCCGTCAGCGCCCAACTGATGCGGCTGAGCGGCTTCACGCTCGAGGAATACCAGGCGGCCTCCGTCGAAGACATGTGGGTAGACCAGAAGGATCGTGAAGCGTTCGTCTCGATCCTCGAGCGCGACGGACAGGTGCGGGACTACGAGGCGAGGTTCCGCAGAAGGGACGGCACCGAGCTTTGGGCGCTGATCAACTCGTCGTTCGTCAGGATCGGGTCCGAGCGCCTGATCGCCACCTGGGTCCAGGACGTGAGCGAGCGCCGCCGCATGCTCGAGCAGATCCAGGATGGCGCCGCCCGGCTCGAGACGGTGCTCGAGGAGCAGACGGCGCTCACCGAAAACGCCCAGGTCGGGATCATGCTCAGCGGAGACGGCCGGATCTTGAGGTACAACCCGCGGCTGGGGGAGAGCCTGGGCTACGAGAGCGCGGACGAGCTGATCGGGAAGCCCGCGGCGCTGCTCTTCTCCTCGCCGGAGGAGTACGCCCGCTTCGGGCAGCGGGTCGGGCCGACGCTGACCGCCGGAGGCACGGTCGACGTGGAGTGGCAGCTCGTGAGGAAGGACGGCGAGACGCGATGGATGCGGATCGCGGCGAAGCCGCTGCGTTCCGGCACGGACGGCTACCGCACCGTCTGGATGCTGCTGGACGTCTCCGAGCGCAAGGCGACGGAGGAGGCGCTGCGGGCGGTGCTGGACGAGCAGGAGGCGCTGTTCGGCAACGTGCAGGTGGCGGTGATGGTCGTGAGCGATGCCGTGATCGTGCGGGCCAACCCCAAGGCGGCGGAGGTCTTCGGCTACGGATCCCCGGGCGAGTTGGTCGGCCAGCGGACCATCGTCGTGTGTCCGTCGGCCGCGGAAGAGAATGCGTTCGCCGTCCGCGCCGCGCCTGTCTTTGCGGCTCATAACGTGTTCGACGACGTGGCCCGGCTGCGCCGCCGGGACGGTCGCGACATCGCCTGTCACGTGGTCGCCAAGCGCATCGCCGTGCCCGGCCACCGGCGCAGCGCGGTGTGGATGATCGAGGATGTCACCGACCGCCAGGAAGCCGAGCGGCGCGTCCGCGAGGCCGAAGAGTTCTATCGGGCGGTGCTCGAGTCTGCGCCCGACGGCATGCTCGTCGTCGACGCCGAGGGCGAGGTCCGGCTGGTCAATGCCCGGATTACCGAGCTGTTCGGCTACACACGCGACGAGCTCATCGGTGGCGCCGCCGAGATCCTCGTCGCAGAGCAGGTGCGCGGCGCCTGGCGCGAGGGATACCGACGCCGGTTCGCGGATTCGGCGATGGGTCAACGGCGCGAGGGCCAGGAGCTGCTCTGCCGGCGCAAGGACGGCTCGATCTTCCACGCCGAGGTCGGGCTGGGCCCGCTCCCGCAGCGTGCCGGCGAGCCCGTGCAGATGGCGGCGTCCATCCGCGACATCACCGAGCGCAAGAAGGCGGAGCGGACGCTCAAGGAAACGCTCGACCGACAGAACGCGATCTTCGACGCCTCGCCATACGGCATCTGCCTGAACCGGGAGCGCCGCTTCATACTGACGAGTCCCAGCCTGGAGCGCATGTTCGGTTATGGTCCCGGTGAGATGCTCGACAAGCTGACCCGGATCCTCTACGAGAGCGAAGAGGAATTCCAGGCTCTCGGGCAGCGCGCGTACGGCTCGATGGGGCGTGGCGAGATCCACGTCGAAGAGCTCAGGCTGGTGCGCAAGGACGGCTCGCCGTTCTGGGCCCGCCTCACGGCCGCGGCGGTGGACCAGGCCAACCCGATGCTGGGGACGCTGGCCATCTATGAGGACGTGACCGAGGCCCACGAGGCTGCCGAAGCGTTGCGCGAGGCCAAGCAGATGGCGGAGGAGGCGACGCAGGCGAAGTCGATGTTCCTGGCCATGATGAGCCACGAGATCCGGACGCCGATGAATGCGGTGATCGGCATGACGGGTCTGCTGCTGAACACGGGCCTCACGGACGAGCAGCGCGAGTACGCGGAGATCGTCCGCGACAGTGGGGACTCGCTCCTGACCATCATCAACGACATCCTCGACTTTTCGAAGATCGAGGCGGGGAAGATGGAGCTGGAGCGCCAGCCCTTCGACCTCCGGGAGTGCGTGGAGGCGGCCCTCGACCTCGTCGCGGCGCGGGCCTCGGAGAAGGGCCTCGACCTCGCCTACACGGTCGCCGACGGGATCCCCGCGGCGATCGTCGGCGACGTGACACGCCTGCGGCAGATCCTCCTGAACCTCTTGTCGAACGCCGTCAAGTTCACGGAGCATGGGGAAGTGGTCGTCTCGGTCAGGGGGCGGCGCGTCGACGGCGCCACGCCACTCTGGGAGCTCGCCTTCGCGGTGCGCGACACCGGCATCGGGATCCCGCGCGAGCGGCTCGACCGCCTCTTCCAGTCGTTCAGTCAGGTCGACGCCTCGACGACTCGTCGGTACGGGGGCACCGGCCTCGGCCTGGCGATCTCCAAGCGCCTGACCGACATGATGGGCGGCGTGATGAGCGTGGCGAGCGACGCGGGCAAGGGCACGGAGTTCGGGTTCACCATCAGAGCGCCGGCGAGCGACGAGGTGCCCCGGAGTCGCCGGGATCTGAGCGGGACGCAGCCCACGTTCAGCGGCAAGCGCGTGCTCGTGGTGGACGACAACGAGACGAATCGGCGCATCCTGACCTCCCAGCTCGGCGCCTGGGGCATGCTCGAACGGGCCACCGGATCGCCCGCCGAGGCACTCGAATGGATCCGTGCCGGCGAGTCCTTCGACATCGGCATCCTCGACATGAACATGCCCGAGATGGACGGCGTGACCCTGGCGCGAGCGATCCGGGATCACCGGACCGCGGCGGTGCTGCCCCTGGTCCTCTTCACCTCCCTCGGGCGCCGCGAGGCCAACGCGGAGGACGCGGGCTTCGCAGCGTACCTCCACAAGCCGATCAAGTCGTCTCAGCTCTTCGACGCGCTCGTGGGAATCGTGACGGAGCAGCCGACCCACGTCCCGAGCCGGGAGACGGCCCGGATCGAGCTCGACCCCGAGCTGGCGCGCCGCCATCCGCTCAGGATCCTCGTGGCGGAGGACAACGTCGTCAACCAGAAGCTCGCGCTCCGCCTGCTGGGGCAGCTCGGCTACCGCGCCGACGTCGCCGGCAACGGAATCGAGGCCATCGAGGCCATCGAGCGTCAGACATACGAGGTCGTGCTGATGGACGTGCAGATGCCGGAGATGGACGGGTTCGAGTCCTCCCGCGAGATCAACCGGCGATGGCCTCGCGGCGGGCGTCCGCGTATCGTCGCCATGACGGCCAACGCGATGCAAGGCGACCGGGAGCTCTGCCTGGCGGCGGGCATGGACGACTACGTGTCGAAGCCGATACGCGTGGAGGAGCTCGTCGCCGCCCTCATGCAATGCAATTCGCGCTCGGATGAGGGGGACGGGAAGCCGCGTGCCCCGCGACGGAGGCGCCGGGCCCCCGGGCCCAAGGGCACCCCGTCGTCCGAGGTGATCGATCAGGCGGCGTTCGAGCGGCTCGCGGCGACGACGGGCGCCGGGTTCATGGGCGAGCTGATCGCCACCTTCGTCGAGGACGCGCGCGAGCTGGTCGCAGGGATGCGCCGGGCCCTGCCGGCCCGCGACGTGGACGCCTTCCGCCGCGCAGCGCACTCGCTCAAGTCCAACGCGGCGACTCTCGGTGCGATGCGACTGGCCGCGCTGGCCAAGGAGCTGGAGGCGACGGCCCGGACGGGAAGCCTCGACGGCGTGGAGGAGCCGCTCGCGCGGCTGGTCCGCGAGTGCGACGAGGCCATCCGCGCGCTGGAGGCCTTGGGACATGGGACCCCGGGCTAAGCCGGAGGCCGGCCGCATCCTGGTGGTCGACGACAACCGGGTGAACCGGCTGCTGCTGGGCCGCGCGCTCGAGCAGATCGGCCACGCGGTCACGTTCGCGGAGCACGGGCGCCAGGCGCTGGAAGCGCTCCGTCGGCAACCCGTCGACCTGGTCCTGCTGGACATCGAGATGCCGGAGATGAACGGCTACGAGGTGCTGGAGGCGCTGGCGGCCGACCCGCAGCTCCGTGACATCCCGGTCGTGATGACCTCCTCGGTCGAGGAGATCGACAGCATCGTGCGGTGCATCGGGATGGGCGCCGAAGACTATCTGTTCAAGCCCGTGAACGCGGTGCTCCTGCAGGCGCGCGTCGGCGCAAGCCTGGAAAAGAAGCGCCTCAGGGATCAGCAGCGCGAGCTGTTTCGGAAGTTCGCCACGGCCGAGGTCGCGGAGGAGCTCCTGACGACCGGATTTTCCCTGGGCGGCAAGCACGTCGAGGCGAGTGTCATGTTCTCGGACATCCGGTCGTTCACGAGCATCGCGGAGCGGCTGGCGCCGGCCGACACGATCGAGCTGCTGAACAGCTACTACACGCTGATGTTCGACGCAATCGGGGGCCAGGGAGGTGTCGTCAACCAGATGCTCGGAGACGGCCTGATGGCGATCTTCGGTGCCCCGTTACCGCGCGCGGACCACCGCGCGTGCGCCGTCCGTGCCGCGCTCGAGATGCTGGACCTCGTCGACCTGTTCAACCGCGAGCAGGCGGCGCGGGGCGGCGTGGAGATCCGGATCGGGATCGGCATCGCCTCCGGGCAGGTGATCGCCGGCTACACGGGCACGCAGCGGCGCGTCACCTACACGTGCGTGGGCGACACGGTGAACCTCGCTGCCCACCTGGAAGCACACACGAAGGTCGTCGCGCAGCCGATCCTCATCGACGAGAGCACCCAGGCCGGGCTCGACGCCGGGATCCACACGGAGGAGGTCGGCCCGGTGCAGTTCAAGACCAAGAGCCAGGCGGTGCCCGTCTACTCGGTGCCGCGCCGGACCTGAGCGTCAGGCGAGGCATGGCGACCGCGTCGACGCTCGTCACGTGGGGGTTCGTCGCCCTGCCGATCCTCGTCGCGGCTGGATTCGTCCTAGCGTGCGAGTGGGCCGGCCGCAGGCTCGACGAAAGCGGCGTCGCGCGCCGCCGTCGTGCGCTGCGCGTCTCGGCGGCGGTACTCGGATGGCTCCTCCTCACGCTGCTCGCGGCCGCCTCGGGCATCCTCCGCCGGTTCGACGCGACTCCGCCCCCCTTCGCGTTCCTGGTCGTCGCGGTGCTCATCCTCGGCGTAGCGGTCGCGTGCTCGTCACTCGGCACGCTGCTCGTGCGCGGCTTGCCGCTCTGGGCGCTCGTCGGCTCCCAGGTGTACCGGTTGCCGCTGGAGCTGCTTATGCACCGGGCATACGTCGAGGGCGTGATGCCCGTGCAGATGAGCTACTCGGGCTGGAACTACGACGTCCTGACGGGGATCAGCGCGGCGCTGCTTGGAGCGTGGCTCGCGTGGGGACGAGTGCTGCGCGTGATCGTCATCGTCTGGAACGCCCTCGGGCTCGCCCTGCTGGCGAACGTCGTCACCATCGCGATCCTCTCCACGCCCGTGTTCCGATCGTTCGGCGACGACCGGCTCAACACCTTCGTGGCGTACCCGCCGTTCGTGTGGCTACCGGCGGGCCTGGTCGTCGCGGCGCTGATCGGGCACATCCTCGTGTGGCGCAAGCTCCGCGACCAGGCCGAGAGTAGCGTATCCTGATCACGACGTTGACCCAGTCGGGGTGGGCTTGGTTGAATGAGGACCGTGGGCGTCTACGATCAGATCAAGAAGGCGTTCCAGGACATCCTGGCGCCGGAGATCCACACGCTCCGTGCGGATATCAACGGGCTGAGAACCGAGATGATCTCGATGAAAGCCGAGCTGCTGGCCGAGATCCGACGTCTCGACACTCGGATCGACGGAGTCGACCACCGGATCGACGCTCTGGATCGAGAGCTGAGGACCGCCATCGACATCCGCGAGCGCCTCGCCGCTCTCGAGGCCCGGCGCTCGCCCTGAGCCTCAGGCGAGCTTCATCTGTCTGAGGATCGCCCGGGCGAGCGTCGTTCCGTGGTGCGCGAGCTCCCAGACGATCGAGAAGTGGTCGTGGCCGGCCATGTCGAGCACGTCGCACGACAGACCGCGCTTCCGCCACAGCGCCGCTTGCTCGTCGGTCTGACGGTGGTACTCGGGCCCTTCCTTGGCGCCGACGGCCAGCAGCAGCGGCCCGCCGGGCTTGGGAGAGAGATGAATCGGGCTGTTGCGACGGGCACTTTCAGCCGACAGCCTGAGCACGTCGTTGAGATAGCAGAGCCGGATCGGCTCGAGGTCGTAGAGTCCGCTGATCCCGGCGCCGGCCTTGAGGACGTCCGCGGGCAGCCGGCGGTCGAAGGCCGGCCAGTCCGTGGACATCAGCATCGCCGTCAGGTGGCCGCCGGCGGAGTGGCCGGAGACGAACACGCGCTCCGGGTCGCCGCCGAACGACGGGGCGTTGAGCCACGTCCACGCGACCGCGGCCCGGCATTGTCGAACGAGCTCGTCCAGGTCCACGCCCGGCACGAGCGCGTAGTTGATGACGACCGTCGCGACACCAGCGGGCCGAAAGGCGCGGGCGACGAACGAGAAGTCCGCCTTGTCGAG
>JBOHQB010000204.1:0-2279 GCA_050731995.1 Candidatus Rokuibacteriota bacterium | reverse complement strand
CCCCTCTCGACTCCCCCAGCCGCCGGCGGCCCCCTCGCCGTCGTCACCACGTCCTCCGATCTCAAGGCGCTCGTCGAAGCGGTCGGCGGCGATCGTGTCACGGTCGAGAGCCTGGCGGCGCCGCTGGCCGATCCGCACGCGGTCGAGGTCAAGCCGGGACAGCTCGCGCGGCTCAAGGCCGCGGCCCTGCTCGTCCGTGTCGGTCTCGACCACGAGCCCTGGCTCGCCCCTGCCCGGCGCGCCGCCGGCGCCGGCCCGGCCGACCTCGACGCGTCGCGCGGGCTCCGCCTGCTCCAGACCGAGACTCCCCGCGCGCGCCCGGAGCGCGGCGTGCACCTGCACGGCTTCGGCAACACGCACTACTGGCTCGATCCCGACAACGCCCGGCCGATCACGCGGGCAATCGCCGACGCGCTCACGCGGCTGGCGCCGGCCGAGCGCGGAGCGTTCGACGCGAACCGCGCGCGGTTCGTCGACAAGCTCGACGCGGGCCTGCTCCGGTGGACGACCGCGCTGGCTCCGTACCGCGGCGCGCGTCTCGTCGTCGTCCACGAGACGTGGCCCTACTTCGCCGAGCGCTTCGGTCTGCGCGTCGTCGCCGCCGTCGAGCCCACGCCGGGCGTGCCGCCGACGCCGGCCTCGCTCGTGGCCCTCGCCGAGCGGATGCGCGCCCAGGGCGTGCGCCTGATCGTCGCCGAGCCGTACAGCGACCAGGCCCTCGTCGGCCGCCTCGCGGGGCTCGCGGACGCCCGCGTCGTGACGCTCGTGCCGTCGGTCGGCGGCGACCCGGGGGCCGGCGACTATCTCGCGCTCTTCGACCTCAACGTGACACGCCTCGCGGCCGCGCTGGCCGGCGCGCGATGATCGAGCTCCTCGCCCCGGCGTTCCTCGCCTGCCTCGTGCTGGCGGGCATCCACGTCTACCTCGGGCTCCACGTCCTCGCCCGGGGTGTGATCTTCGTGGACCTGGCACTCGCCCAGGTCGCGGCCCTCGGCCTCACCGTGGCGTTCCTCGCCGGCCATCCGATCGCGAGCCCGGCGGCGTACTCGTACGCGCTCGCGTTCGCCGTCGGCGGCGGGGTCTTCTTCGCGCTGACGCGGACGCGCCGGCCCGCCATGCCCCAGGAGGCGATCATCGGCGTCGTCTACGCGGTGTCCGCCGCCGTCGCGGTCATCGCGGTCGACCGCGCGCCGCAGGGCGGCGAGCACATCAAGCAGCTCCTCGTCGGCAACATCCTGACGGTCTCCGCGGCCGAGGTCGGCCGGCTCGCCGCGCTCTACGCGGTCGTCGGCGCGCTCCACTGGGTGATCCGCCGGCCGCTCCTGGACGTCTCGCTGGCGCCCGGCGCGGCCGTCGCGCGCGGCCGGGCCGTTCGCGCGTGGGACGCCGTCTTCTACGCCTCGTTCGCGGTCGTCGTGACCTCCTCGGTGCGCGTTGCGGGGGTGCTGCTCGTCTTCGCCCTGCTCGTCGTGCCGGCAGCCATCGGCGCGCTCCTGGCGCGATCGGTGGGCGCGCGCCTGCTGATCGGCTGGTCCGTGGGCGCGCTCGTGAGCGGCGCGGGGCTCGCGGCCTCGTATCGCTGGGACCTGCCGACCGGCGCGACCCTCGTCGCGGGCTTCGGCGCGGCGCTCGCGGCCGTGGCGCTGGCGCTCGGCGGCGTGGCGCTGGGACGCGACGTCCGCGCGCGCGGCGCCGCGGCGCTCCGGCCGCTCGCGGGCGTGCTCGGTCTGACCGTGGCGCTCGCCGGCGCGCTCCTCGCCGTCTTTCCTCGCATGGATCACCCGTGGCTGGACGTGATCGAAGAGGTCGCGCCGGCGGTGCGCGACCTCCTCCTGACACGCGGTGAGCGGGCGGCCGTCGCCGACAGTCGGGCGGCGATCGCGCGCGCGGAGACGGATCTGTCGCAGGCGCGGCGGCGGCTGGAGGACGCGCAGTGGGGGACGCGTCCGCTCGACCCCGAGCGTCAGGCGCGGCTCAGGCAGTACCTCGCGGGACGGGCCGAGATCACCGCCGGCGATCGCCTCGTGGTGCGGACGCTGCGCGCCAAGGCGCGCGAGCGCCAGCGCTGGATCGTGGGTGTCCCGCTCCTGCTCGTGGGAGGAACGACGGCCTGGATGCTACTCCGTCGCAGTACATGAGGGCTGTCAACCAGCGTACGTGTAGAAGCCGCGGCCCGTCTTCCGTCCGAGATGTCCGGCGAGCACCATCCGCTTGAGCAGCGGTGGCGGCGCGTAGCGTGGCTCGCGGAACTCCTCGAACATCACCTCGGCGACGTACAT
>JBOHQB010000203.1:0-12459 GCA_050731995.1 Candidatus Rokuibacteriota bacterium | reverse complement strand
CTTCTGTTACGTCCGGGCCTTCGAGCGGCGTGCCGAGCGGCCGTCGGACGACCGTTACGGGCGCACGATCCGCGTCAAGGTGAACGTCGCCGACGTGCTCCGGACGGAGCTCGCGCGGCGCTCGTGGCAGCGCGAGCTGGTCGCGATCGGCGCGGCCACGGACCCGTACCAGCCCGCCGAGGGCCACTATCGATTGACCCGGCGGTGCATCGAGGTGCTGGGCGCCGCGCGCACGCCGCTGAGCCTCATCACGCGCGGGCCGATGGTGGTGCGCGACATCGACGTGCTTCAGGCGGCGGCCCGTCGAGCCCCCGTGAGCGTGTCGTTCTCGGTCCCGACGCTCGATCCCGAGATCTGGCGGAAGACGGAGCCCGGAACGGCGTCCCCACGCCAGCGGCTCCGTGCGCTCACGCGGCTCGTGCGGGCGGGCATCGACGCGTCGGTGGGGATCGCGCCGATCTTGCCGGGACTCTCGGACGATCCGGCGAAGCTCGCGGAGGTCGTGCGCGCCGCGCGCGACGCGGGAGCGACGAAGGTCTGGTGCCGGGCGCTGGACCTGAGACCCGGCACGCGCGAGCACTTCCTCGAGAACCTGGCGCGCGACTGGCCGGAGATGCTCCCGCGTTACGAGCGTCTGTACACCCGTCATTTCCTCCCGCAGCGCGAGGCGGAGGCGATGCGCGCGCGCGTCGAGCGCTTGCGCGAGGAGATGGGCGTCGCCGATCGGCGGCTTACGCCGATCATGCCCGACGCCGAGCCCGAGCAGCTGGGGCTCGCGCTCGGCGGCAGGTAGGAGGACGTGACGGCGATCGTTTGGCGGGTGTGTCTCGTCGTCGCGGCCCTCTTCGCGATCGCCGTGAGTCCGACGATCCCGACTGCGCCGGCCGCCGATGGCGGCCCCATCAGCCGGCTCGGCACCTACGAGGGCGGGCGCTATCTGATCGAGGTGCCGGCGGGCTGGAACGGTGATCTGGTTGTCTACGCCCACGGCTTCCGCGGCACGCTGGATTCGCCGCTGGTCCAGCATCTGACCGACCGGGGTTATGCGCTCGCTTCGTCGAGCTATCGCGCCGAGGGCTACCGGGTCGACTGGTTCGTGGACGACATGCGGGCGCTGCTCGAGCTGTTCACCCGCGAGGTGCGACGCCCTCGACGGGTCATCATCCACGGGCGCTCCATGGGCGGGCATGTGGCGATCGTCTCGCTCGAGCTCCACCCGGGCCTCTATCAGGGGGCGCTGATCGAATGCGGCGTCATCGACGGGATCGGGATCGCCGACTTCTACCTGGCCGCGCGCGCCGCCGCCGAGTACCTCGGCGGTGTCAATCTCTTCGAAGCGCCGGACCGGGAGACTCTCGTGCAGCGGGTGAACATGCGATGGCTGCCTCTGATGGGAACGCCGCCGGCCTACACGGAGCGAGGCCGCCGCTTCGACAGCGTTCTCAAGAACCTGATGGGCGGCGATCTGCCGCTGCGGCTGCAGGGCCTTCCGCCGTATTACATGCGCTACCTCGTTCCCGACACGGCCGACACCCAGGAGCTCTTGCGCGCCGCGAGCACGCGGCACGTCCGATACCGGATCGACCCCGGCCTCGGCGTCGACGAGGACGAGCTCAACGCCAAGGTCCGGCGCGTCGTGCCGGCGGCGGGCGCGCGGACACGGGCTGCCAACCCGGCCTTCGCCGAGCTCACCGGTCGCATCACGGTGCCCGTGCTCGCCATCCACGAAACCGGTGATGGGCGCGTGCCGTGGAGCCTCCAGCAGCAGTACCGGCGGCGGACCCTCGCCGCCGGCACCAGCCACCTGCTCGTGCAACGCGCGGTGCGGTGGCCGGGCCACTGCGCGATCGACGGCGAGGTGCGCGAGCAGGCCTTTGACGACCTCGTCGCGTGGATCGAGCGGGGTGTCAAGCCGGACGGTGACGATGTGCTCGCGTCCGACGTGTCGACGCTGGGCCTGCGCTGGACTCCGATTTTCCATGCCGAGGATCCCGCACGAGGCCATGGGCGCGCGCGTTGACGACCGCGTGAGCTTTCCGTCGCCTTATAGCGTCCACCAGGCCGTCGAGCGTCTCGGGGCCGCGGTGAAGCCGACGGCGCTCCACACGCCGTTCCGAGAGGCCGTCGTCGGCCGCGTGTCGGAGATGCGCGTGCGGCTGCGCCGTCATCGGCAGATGATGCCCAACGGCTTCGCGCCGGTCTTCTCGGGTGCCTTCGTGACGCGCGACGGCCAGACCCGGCTCGAGGGGCGTTTCGGTCTGCACCCGATGGTCCGCATCTACGTCACGCTCTGGTACGGCATCCTGGCGGTGATGGTCGGGGTCTACACGACGGCAGCGCTTCGCAGTGGGCCGATGCGCGACACCGCGATGTTCGCGGCCATCCTCGTCACCCTGGCGGTCTTTCCCGCGGCCATGATACGGGTCGGCCGCTGGCTCGGACGCCGCGACGTCGACTACATCGCGGACGTCATCAGGCGGGGGCTATCGGACTCGTCGAAGGCCGTCTGAGGAATCGCCCGCGCGGCTGACCGACGACCCGCCCGTCTTCGTACGCGAGAGCGCCGCGCAGGAACGTGGCCGTGACCCTGCCAGTCAGCTCCTGGCCCTCGAAGGGCGTGTAGCCCTGTCCCGACGGCGAGTCGGCGGCACGAACGATGAAGGTGCGGGCCGGGTCGAGGAGGGCCAGGTCCGCGTCGAAGCCGACGGCGATATCGCCCTTCGTCCCGAGGCCGAAGCGCCGTGACGGATTCCACGACGTCAGCTCGGCCATCCGCGAGAGCGAGAGCCCGCGCTTGCTCCCCTCGGAGAAGACGCCCGAGAGCAGATATTCGGTCCCGCCGAAGCCGGACTTGGCGAGCCAGATGTCCTCGCGGCTGCCCGCGTCGACCTTCATCTCCTCACGGCAGCAGGCGTGGTCGCTGACGATCCAGTCCACCTTGCCGCTCAGCACGCCGCGCCAGAGGTACTCCACGTCCTCGCGCGGGCGGATCGGCGGGTTGACCTTCGCCCAGACACCCGTCTTCGCGTCGTCGTCGAGGATCAGGTGGCCGATGGTGACCTCGCGCCTGAAGTCGATGTGCGGGAAGACGTCCGCCATCGTCAGCGCTGCCTCGAGAGCCTTGCGTGACGACAGATGCAGAAGGTTCACGTTCGGACACTCGGCCTCGTCGGCGAGATAGGCCGCGATCCAGACGGCGAGCCCCTCGGCGTGCGGCGGCCGCGCGGCCGAGTAGGCCTTGAGGCCGGTCAGCGCGCCCTGCGCGCGCACGATCCGTGTGTAGGCGTTCAGGATGTCGGCGATCTCGCAGTGCAGGCTGACGCTCACGTACGGCGCGAGCTCGGGATGCGCGCGCGCGATTCGGCCGGCCGCGCGCAGGATGAACTCGAAGTGGGCGAGGTCGTAGGTGTCGTCGGGCCCGATCATGAGAAAGCGTCGCTGCGCGTCCTGGCCCACGCTGCCGTGGAGTCCGTAGCCGCCGTAAAACATGAAGATCTTGAACGACGGCACGCCGTGGCGCGTCGCGAGCGCCTCCATCTCGTCCACGTGCGATGGGGCGAGCGGCGCGAGGTGATAGGCGTAGTCGCAGTGATAGCGGCCTTCGCTGAGCCGCAGCACCTCGGGGAAGAAGTCGGCGTACGCGCCGCCCCGGTTCAGGTAGTACTGCCCCGTGCGAAAGTAGGTGAGCATCGTCGTCACGCCGCCCGTCACCGCCGCGCGGCTCTCCGTCACCGCGTCCTCCGAGAGCGGGGAATAGATGCCGACGTGGGTGTGGGCGTCCAGGACTCCGGGGAAGGCGAGCCGGTCGCGTGCGTCGTAGATCTCGCGCGCGTCGGCGGCGGGGATGTTCCGACCGATCCGCGCGAAGCGACCGTCCCGTATCCCGAGATCGAAACGCTCCGCGCTCGGGTGGCGCGGGCGTACGACGCGCGCGTTCTTGATCAGGAGATCGAGCAGGGGCCCCGCAGCCGGCACGCGCCAAGCCTACGGCGGGCGCGGCGGTCGGTCAAACCGGCTCAGAATCGTGCTAGGCTCCCGGCCATGCTGAACATGGTCATCCGGAACGGCCGTGTCGTGACCCCCGACAGCGACGGAATCCGCGACATCGGGATCGACGGGGAGACGATCGCCGCCGTTGCTGCGCCGGGCACGCTGCCGACCGACGGCGTGCGCGTCATCGACGCGAGCGGGCTTGTCGTCGTGCCCGGCGGCATCGACCCGCACACGCACTTGGCGCACGCGATCATGACCCGACCCGACACGCCGGGCCTCACGCTGGGCCCCGAAGACGACACCAAGGGCATGGCGCACGGCGGGACGACGACGCATATCGACTTCGCCTTCGTGCGCCCGGGCACCGACATCCGGTCGGCCGTCGAGCAGCGCGCCGCGCGCTGGAAGTCCAACTCGCACACCGACTACGCCTTTCACGTCACGCTCTGCGGCGCGCTGGACCTCAAGATATTCGAGTCGATCCCCGAGACGATCCAGGCCGGCTACCCGAGCTTCAAGGTCTTCACGACCAACATCCTGCCGCCGCACCCCCAGCGCCACGGCAACCGCCTCGACTTCGGGCGGATCGGCTTCGCGATGGAGAAGGTCGCGCCCGCCGGCGGCCTGATGGTCGTCCACGGTGAGGACGAGGACCTGGTCCAGTTCAACTACGAGCGGTTCATCGCCGAGGGTAAGGTGGACGGGTCGAACCTGCACCTGATCCACACGAAGCTCTCGGAGCTGCTCGCCTTCCGCCGCACCGTCGCCCTCGCGCGCGCGCATTCGGCCGCCGTCTACTTCGTCCACACCTCCGCTAAAGAGGGCGTGGACACGATCGCCGAGGCGAGGGCCGGGGGCGTGCCGATCTACGGGGAGACGCTGCACCAGTACTGCTGCTTCAACGCCGAGCGCTACAAGCAGCCGCGGGGCTTCTGCTTGCACACGTATCCGTCGCTCAAGTTCCCCGAGGACCAGGCGGCGCTCTGGGACGGCCTCGTGCGCGGCGGCCTCTCGACGCTCGCGACCGACGAGTACCCGACGCCGCTCGAGATCAAGATGCGCGGCAAGCGCATCGACGACGTGACCGGCGGCAACCTGGGCGCCGAGGCGCGCATGGGCATCGGCTGGAGCGAGGGCGTCGTCAAGCGCGGTATGACGCTTCAGCGCTTCGCCGACATCACGGCGACCAACGCCGCGCGCATCTTCGGTCTCTACCCGAAGAAGGGCGTGATCGCCCCCGGTAGCGACGCCGATCTCGTCTTCATCGACCCCGCGATCCGGAAGACGCTCTCACGCGAGGACTTTCACGTTGCCGACTACAGCCCGTGGGAAGGCTGGGAGGTGTCGGGCTGGCCCGTGACGACGATTCTGCGCGGCCGCGTCATCGCGGATCACGGGAAGCTGCTGGGCTCGACCTCCGACGGGCGGTGGCTCCCGCGAAAGATCGACGGGGCGGTGCTGGCGCGGCCGAGCTGCTGAGGCGAGCGTCTTCAGCGCCTCCACTACCCTGACGAGTGGTGTGCGCAGGGCCTCATGCGTCCGTGCGCCGCGCGGTTCTTCCTTTCCGGAGGAGTGCACCTACCAGACGATCTGGACGAGGCGTGATTCTCTGATTTCGCGGTCGTCAGTAATCAGTGGGAGTCCCAAGACGCGTGCTGTTGCGACGATAATACGATCCGGCATGTCGGAGATAAGATCGCGTGGGATGTTCTGCATCTCCAGGACCACCGCTAAGTCGAGGGGGGCAACTACATAGCTGGCTGAGGTCGTCACCGCCCTGAATAGGGCGGCTACTTGTTCCGCCGAGATTCCACGCCTCTGCTTCTCACCGATATAGACCGTCTCGACTAGCACGATTGCAGGTACAGAGATTACATGAAGCCCTTGGTCCGCCTCAGTGAGAATCTGATGCGCTGTTGCGCCGAGCTGCGAATCGCCTGTTAGATGCCAAACCAGAGCGTGAGTATCAGCAGCGTATGAGGCCAACTACTCCGAGGACTCCAAGCTGCTCCAGAGTTCCTTTCGAGCAGCCTGAATGTCCGCCGCTGTAATCGCGGCGCCCTTCCACAGGCTTCCAAGTGGAACAGATCCCAGATTCGCTGTCGTCGCGTGGGCCAATACTACTGTGTTCCGAGTCTGAATCGCCCATTCCAGTGGAATCGGCCCGAGATCTATAGTGAGAGTCGGTGGTGTCATTTGTGCTCCTCGTGGGAAGGATTGAATTGGCAGAGGAACCCGACGACCGTCTGAGTCAGAAAATCCTCCGCGCTCTCCAGGTTCTTCTGAATTCCTGTGAGGTCAGGGCCTTGAACAGGAACTAGGAACTTCGCCGTGTTCTCTAGGAAGAGCTGTTTCGGATCTCGTAACAGCGACTCTATCTTGATATCGTACTCGAATGGAGCGTCCGGCGTGGCCGGGAAGAACAGTCGAAGTCCTACACCATGAATCGGACGCCCCAGTGGCGCCAACTGCCGATCATCGAGCTTGCATACTCGTTGGGTAAGAAAGGCTCTAGCATCCGCATCGGCGAGAGGGTGGGCCGTCTTGCGGACCAAATACTGCTGAACAAGAAACGCGGGGATCTTTAAGAGCTTGACCGATTCGGTTAGGACGTCGCTGGCTGAGCGCCAAAAGCCGTTGAGGTCAGTAGTGGGAAAGTCGTGAACGATTTCAACCTGCTGGTTTTGGAAGGTACAGGCAGCTCGTTCATTGCTTCCACGCCAGACGCGAGTGAACTGCGCCGAGCCTTCAGAAGGCTGGTGGTATTGAGTGAATTCGTGAACGGTTCCCAGCTTAGTGAAGAGCTCCTTCAACGTCTTGTCCGAGTGCAAAAGGGGAGGATGGAGAAGAAGTATCCCGAAGGTGAGCGGCGTAAGAGATTCCGGATTCATCGTTGTCTCGTGCGCCCGCTAAGGGTAGCACGGCAGACAACCCAGAATGGCGTCATGTCGCGCAGGGCGGTGTCCCTGTTTTAGCTGGCTCGGATATCTTCCGAGCGCAGTGGGTCGACGGTGTTCCTCGCGGGTCTTACTGAGCGCTACTTCAGATACTTGTCGTACCAGTCGACCGCGGGCTTGATCGCCTGGTCGAAAGCCTTGCCGTAGACGTCGTAGTGGGTGATGCCGGGGATGACGACGTAGGACTTCGGGCCTTGCAGGCGCTCGTGGACGCGCTGGCCGTGCTGGCGGTTGTCCATGAGCTCCTCGTTCTCGGCGGCGATGATGAGCACGGCCTGGTCGGCGCGGATGAGGCCGGCCTGCTCGACGGGCGCGTAGTAGAGCATGTGCTCGAGCATCGGGTGGCCGTGGAGCTTGCCGGGCGTACGCGGCTGCGGCGGCGGATACGGTACTTCGCCCTTGGCGCGGCGGGTGGCGTAGGCGCGCCAGGTGTCGAGCGCCGGACCCGCACGGCGCGAGTCGAACGACGCAACTTGCGCGACGACGACCTTGATGCGCGCGTCGTAGGCGGCGACGAAGAGCACGTGGCCGCCGCCGTACGACGTGCCCCACAGCCCCAGCTTGATGACGTCCACCTCGGGCTGCGCGACCGCCCACGCGAGCACGCTGGTGATGTCTTCGACGTGCTCCCACGGATGCACGATCTGGCGCAGCTCCACGACCTCCGCGTTGAATGGCTTGGCGTCGCGCCGCGGCTCCTGGGGCTTGCTCAGGATGAGCCGACCGGCGCTCTCGCCCCAGCCGCGGTAGTCGAAGGTGATCGCCGTGTAGCCGGCGGCGGCGAACGCGGCGGCCGTGCGCTTGAGGCCGGCCATCTCGCCGCCCCAGCCGTGGCAGAGAATGATCGTGGGCCGCGGCTTGCCAGCGTGCGACGGGTGCTGGTAGACGGTGGCCGCGAGCGCGATGCCCTCGCTCATGACGATGGCGCGGCGCGAGGTGACGTCGGAGGGCGCGAAGTTCGACTGCGCGTGCACGATGGGCGCAGCCAGCGCGACCACGAGCAATCCTGCGAGCAGCGAGAGTCCGGCGCGGGTCCACATGATCGCCTCCCCCGACGCTCGGGGAGCGTAGCACAGCGCCCACCCGCTCAGGACAGGACGAGCCGCTTGAAGCCCTCGGCGAGCGGCAGTTGGCTGGCGCTGCCGGCGCGTTCCGCCAGGCGGCGCAGGAATCCTTCGACGTCCGGATGCTTGCCGAACTGGCTGGCGTGCGCGCGCACCGCGCGCACCTTCCGCTCGAAGGTGGCCGAGATGTCGACGGGGTGGTCGACGTGATCGCTCATGATCAGGAGGATCTCGCGGACACGGTGGGGCCTGAGCCCCGCGGCTCCGTGGGCGGGATAGAAGAGCGGCCCGGGCGCGCGGAAGTAGCAGGCCTCGACGACCGCGAGGCCGACGGCCCGGTGGTCGGGGTGAAGCTGGGGCTCCCGGTACCCCGGCGCTCCGCCGTACGGGTCGTGGGTGACGACGATCTCCGGGCGTTCCTGACGGATGAGACGCGTGGCCGCCTCGGCGAGAGCCGGCCCGGCCCAGGTCAGCTCGCCGTCAGCGAAGTCGAGGAAGGTCAGCCGCGGCCCACCCAGGATCGCGGCCGCGGCCCGCTGCTCGGCCTCGCGCAGGGCGGCGACGCGCTCGGGCGTCATGCCGGGGTCGTCGTGGCCCTTGTCGCCTCGCGTGAACATCACGGAGTGAACCTCATGACCCTCGTCGAGCCATCGGGCCACGGTCCCGCCCGCCATGATGTCGGCGTCGTCCGGGTGTGCCGTCGCGACGAGAATGCGCATGCTCACGCCCTGACCGCGTGCCGACGGCAGCATCCGGCCAGCACGCACATGAGGACCGCGGCAAAGAGGAATGGGGTGGTCAGGTGGACCGCGTCCGCGAACGCGCCCATCAGCACGGGCCCGAGCAGCATGCCGGCGTCCGTCACCGTGCGCAGCCAGCCGATCGCGATCCCGTGCAGCGGCGCGGCGACCCGATCCCCGATGATCGCCGTCGGCAGACCCGCGACAAACCCGGCGCCTCCACCGATCATGAAGCTCCAGAGACCGAGCAGGAGGGGGTCGGTCACGAAGGCGAGGCTTCCGAGCAGGACGCCGTAGCCGAGCAGTCCGAGCCCGAGCATACGCAGTCGATCCCGATGGTCCGACACGCGACCGGCGAGCCACAGTGCGCCCAGCCGACCGAGCACGCCGAGGCCGACCACGTAACCCACGGTCTCCGGGCGCAAGCCGCCCTGTTCCGCCAGGTAGAGCGGAAACAGGAACACGAGCACGCCGGTCTGGACGGCTGTCAGCGCCGCGTTGGTGAGGCTCGCGAGAAGGACCCCGGGCGTGCGGACGACGCCGCGCAGAAGGCGCCGGTCTCGGGTGACGGCGACGGGCTCGGCGCGCGGCTCCGGCGTCGCTGTCCGCCATCCCACGACCGCTGCGGCGACGAGCATGCACGCAGCCTCGAAGACGAACGGGCTCGCCATGGCGACGCGCTGATAGATCCAGCCGCCCACGACGCTGCCCAGCAAGAGGCCGAGTGTCTCGCTCATCAGCAGCAGGCTGATCGCCCGGCCTCGGCCGGCGCCTCGGTCCACCATCGTCGTGGTGGCGACGACGCCGAACATGGCCCAGCCCATGCCGGCGACGCCGCGAACGCCGAGGAATGTGCTGTAGACCGGGGCCATGACGGAGGCGATGTCGCAGGCGGCGATCACGAAGAGCCCGGTGACCATCAAGCGTCTGCCGCCGAGACGGTCCAGGAGGTAGCCGGTCGGCAGGCTCGCCGCCCACTTCCCCGCGCCGAACACCACCGGGATCAGCGTCACCATCCGGTAGTTCGCCCCGAAGAACTGCTGGAGATAGAGCGGAAGGGAGGGACGAAGCACGCCCTGCCCGAGGTTGAACAGAAAAGCGGCCGCGAGCACCGCGACCGGTGCGCCTATCGAGGCGTCCGTCCGCTCTGCTGCAGGCAGGTGCAGTACCCGCGCCCCGGATCCTGCTCCGGCGGGCGCGATAGCGCCCGTCGGCGCCGTTGGAGCTCCTTCCGAAGTCGAGTCAGAGTCGTGATTTGACTCGCGGTCTGAGCGATTCGCTCCTCGAGCATCCGGAGCAGGCGGGCGCGGGTGCCGGTACCGCCCGGCGCCCGGGCCGCCACGACGAGCTCCCGGATTGCCTCGAGCGTCAAACCCAGAGTCTTCGCCTGCCGGATGAACTCGAGCCGATGGAGGTCCGCCTCGCCGTAGAGGCGGTAGCCGCTCGGGCGGTGGCCGGAAGGCGGCAGGAGCCCACGGCGGTCATAGAACCGGAGCGCCTTCACGGTGAACCCAGAACGTCTGGCAGCCTCACCGATGGTCACGAGTCTGATCCTAAAGCCTCCCCGGCAGGGGAGAGTCAAGCGGCGACTTTCGGGGGGCACGGCGTTCAGGGCAGCGTGAGCGCGATCAGCTCTTCAGTGATGTTGGAGCCGCCGACCGCGAACACCACGTACTGCTTGCCGCCCGCCATGTACGTCATCGGCGCGCCGCTCGCGTTCGTGGGCAGCGCGACCTCGGCAAGCAGGCGGCCGGTGGCCTTGTCGTGGGCGTAGAGTCGCGGCTCCCGGTCGTTCAGGTCCCATACCATCCGCCCGGGTGTGAACGAAGCCGGCCGCTGGTTGCTCTGGTAGCCCGACTGAACGACGAGCAGCACCGACTTGGTGACCAGCACGAAGCTGCGGCCCGGCCAGCCCAGGCGCTCTTGGATGTTGAGATTGCGAACGGCCGCGAAGTTGCCGGTTCCGACCGGGGCACGCCAGCGATGATCGCCGCTCGACATGTCGATGGCCACGAGACTGCCCCAGGGTGGCTTCAACAGCGGAAGGCCTTGCGGCCCCGGGAAGAACTGAAAGCGGCCAACGTACCGGTCGCGGCTGAAGGCCGCCGGAGGACGCACGCTGAGCACTTGGGATGAGCGCTGCGTGGTGACGTAGTACATCGCGGTCTCGGGATCCCAGGCGGCGCCCGACCAGGAGGCGCCGCCGCCGACGCCGGGCATGGCGATCGCGCCGCGCTCACTCGGCGGCGTGTAGAGGGGGCCATGGTCGTAGCGGCTGATGATCTCGCGAGCCTGCGCACGGAGCTCGGGCGTCAGGTCGATCAGGTCTTCCTCGCGCACGCCCTGGAGCTCGAAGGCCGCCGGCTTCGTCGGAAACGGCTGGGTCGCGGCGCTCTTCTCGCCCGGCACGCGCGACTGCGGCACCGGGCGCTCCTCGATCGGCCAGAGCGGCTTGCCGGTCACGCGGTCGAAGACGAACGTGAAACCCTGCTTGGTGACCTGGGCCACGGCCTTGACACGCTGCCCGTCCACGGTGACGTCGATCAGGTTGGGTGCCGCCGGGAGGTCGTAGTCCCAGAGGCCGTGGTGGACGAACTGGTAGTGCCAGATCCGCTTGCCGGTGCGTACCTCGAGGCACACGAGCGACTCGCCGAAGAGGTTGTCGCCGTGGCGGTGGCCGCCGTAGTAGTCGTTGGCCGGCGTGCTCACCGGCAGGTAGACGTAGCCTAGCTCCTCGTCTGCGCTCATGAGCGTCCAGACGTTGGCGGCCCCCGTCGTCTTCCAGGAGTCGTTCTCCCAGGTCTCGTGGCCCACCTCGCCGGGACGCGGCACGACGCTGAAGGTCCACAGGAGGCGACCGGTGCGGACGTCGAAGCCGCGCACGTCACCCGGCGGCAGCCCACCGGAGAGCGGATAGTCCAGGATGGACGATCCGACGACGATGACGTCGCGCACGATGACCGGCGGCGACGTGTTGCCGTAGATCCAGCGCGGGACCGGTGGCCGGCTCAGCCCCTGCGCGAGATCCACCCAGCCCTTGTCGCCGAAGGATTCGATCGGCCGGCCGGTCTTGGCGTCGAGCGCGATCATGGAGGCATGACCCGTCAGCATGATGACGCGCTCGTTTGTGCCATCGGTGCCGTCGCGCCAGTAGGCGACGCCGCGGTGGAGCCAGCCGTTGTTGGTGGCCATGCCGAGCAGGTAGGCGCGCGGATCGAATACCCATTTCGTCTGGCCCGTCGCGCCGTCGATCGCGGCCACCTGCGAGAGCGAGGTGCTCGTGTAGAGGACGCCGTTCACCATGATCGGCGTGCCCTCGTGGCGCCAGGAGGGATCGATGCCCGGATGCGCTGCGCGGACCGCGTGGTCCGGCGACGTCCAGCGCCAGGCGATCTTGAGGTCGGCGACGTTCGCCGTGTTGATCTGGTCAAGCGGCGAGTACCGGGCGCTCGCGTACGTGCCGGCGTAGGCCGGCCACTCGCCGCGCGCCAGCGCGGCCTGCGACTCCGCCGACGCGCCGGGAAGGGGGACGCCGGATCGCTGGCCGCCGGCGGGAAGCGTCAGCGCGAGTGTCAGGATCGTGGCGCTGACCGCGAGCGCGCGCCGGATCACGTCAGCCGCTCGGACGCCGGAAGAAGTTCCAGCGCTCCGGAAGGTGCCCGCGGCGCGGCAGGCTCACGGTGCCGAGCACGCTCGCGTTGCACA
>JBOHQB010000202.1:0-4874 GCA_050731995.1 Candidatus Rokuibacteriota bacterium | reverse complement strand
AGCGACTTCACCTCGACGTAGCCCTCGGCCAGCGCCAGCGTGTCCGGCGTGATGACGATCGCGCCGGGGTCGGCGATCTGCTCCATCCGCGCGGCCAGGTGCGTCGTCTGGCCAACGGCCGTGGAGTCCATGTGCAGATCGCTGCCGATGGCGCGCACCACGACCTCCCCGGAGTTCAGCCCGACGCGGATCTTGACCACGGCCGCGTGAGAGCGTCGCTCCTCTTCCGCGTACTTCTTCACGCTCTCTTGCATCCGGAGCGCGGCATAGCACGCGCGGACGGCGTGGTCCTCGTGGGCCAGCGGCGCGCCGAAGAGCGCCATGATGCCGTCGCCCATTACCTGGTTCACCGTGCCCTCGTAGCGGTGCACGGCCTCCATCATCCGTTCGAGCACCGGGTCGAGCAGCTTCCGCGCCTCCTCCGGGTCCCGGTCGGCCAAGAGCTCCATCGACCCCTTGAGGTCGGCGAAGAGCACAGTCACCTGCTTGCGCTCACCCTCCAGCGCGGCTTTCGAGGTGAGGATCTTCTCGGCGAGGTGCTTCGGCGTGTAGTTCTGCGGCGACTGGAACTTCGAAGGCGTCGACGGGCCGGTGAGAAGCGACTGCGCGCACCCGCCGCAGAACTCATCCCCGGGGTCGTTGGTGAACCCGCACGAGGCGCAGACGACCGCGAGCGGCTCGGCGCACTTCGAGCAGAAGCGGCGGCCCTCGCGATTCTCGGTCTGACAGCTCGGACACTGCATGAGATCCCCCGGGTCGGCCAAGGGTAGGACCGGGCGAGCGGGCGGTCAAGGCGCCCGCCCCAATCACATGCGCTCGACTCTGGCGCGGTGGATGCGAGGCGAGGCCAGTGCGGCGTCGCGGGTCACCAGGGGAGCCCCCAAGCCCTCGGCGAGCGCGACATAGGCCGGATCGTAGGCGGTGAGGTTGTCTCGGAGTTGTCGACAGCGATCACCTGCGGTCCCGTTCGGCTCTGACAGCCTTGGCCGGCGGAACGCGAACGACGACCGTGGTGCGTTGGGCCAGTCGGTGCCGGAGCTCGGCCAGCGTCGGCCGCTCGGCGAGACGGCGGATCTCCCGCGGCGCGCACCTTGAGCTTTCGATGGAGATCATCGGGAACGTGGCGGAGCTGGATCATTCTGGGCATGGGCAGAGGATATCTGCATGCTGCGATCAACTGAAGCGGGGCATGACCTCGCGGGCGAAGAGCTCCATCGAGCGGCGGATCTTGTCCTGGGGCAGTCCGCCGAAGTTCATCCAGCAGAGCACGTGGCCGACGCCGAGCGACCGCATTTGCTCGACGTGCCGCGCGACGGTGTCGGGCGAACCGAAGGCGAGGGTCTCGCGCACGAGTCCTTCCCACGTGATCGTCTTGAGCCGCGCCGCCATCGCGCGGAAGCCGGGCTGGAGCGACGGGTGGGCGTCCTCGATCCGGTCGGGGATGACGAAGCGGCGGAAGGACTCCTGGTACCAGAGCTCCGCGACGCGCGCTTCCTCGAGCGCGCGTGCGTCGGTGTCGGCGACGTAGATCTGGCGTGAGACCCCCCAGTTCTGGAGCAGCCTCGCGATCTCCACTTCCGTCCGACCCGCCTTCTGGAGCGCCTGCACGTACGTATCGCGGTTGGCCACGAGCTGATCCACGGGGCCGAAGAGCACCGAGTTCAGCATCGGCCAGCCGCGGAGCGCCGTGTTCTCGATCCCATCCTTGGAGACGCACACCTGGTAGAGGGGCGGATGCGGCTTCTGGACGGGCTTCGGAATGACGCGCACGTCGTCGAACCGGAAGAAACGCCCGTGGTGAGTGAAGCGCTCTTCCGTCCAGGCGGCGCGCATGACCTCGATGCTCTCGTCGAAGCGCTCGCGGCTCTCTTCTTGGGGCACACGGTAACCGGCGAACTCGGCGGGCCGGTTGCCGCGGCCGACGCCGACGTCGAGCCGCCCGCCGGAGATGATGTCCACGAGCGCCATCTGCTCGGCGAGGCGCAGCGGGTGGTGGAAAGGCAGAATCGCGGCGGCGAGCCCGATGCGGACGCGGCGCGTTCGCGAAGCGGCGGCGGCGGCGAGCGTGGCCGGATCCACCGACAGGCCGTAGTCGATGAAGTGATGCTCGGTGAACCAGACCTCGTCGAAGCCGAGCTCCTCGGTCCACTCCACCTGCTGGAGCTCGCGCCGGATGATGTCCGCGTGGTCGTGCCCGGGCGGCGCCTGGAAGAAGAAGAAGGTCGAGAAGCGCACGCTAGGCTCCCATCCCGGCGAGCCGCTCGATCGTCGTGATGATCACGGCGATGTCCTCGCCGCCGCGGCCGGCGGCGACGGTCGCGGTGCAGAGCTGCTCGGCGAGGCCCGTGAGCGGCAGGGCCACCCCGAGGCGGCGACCCTCCTCGAGCATCAGGTGGAAATCCTTCAGGAAGAGCTCCGATTTCATCTGGGGCTCGAACCGACGCTCGACCATCAGCGGTCCCCGGACCTCGAGCATGCGCGAGCCAGCCGCGCTTTGTCGGAGCACGTCGAGCAGTCGCCCGGGGTCGAGACCGCCCTTGGTCCCGAGCACGAGCGCCTCGGCGACGGCGACGGTGTTGAGCCCCACGAGCAGGTTGGTGGCGAGCTTGGCGAGGCAGGCGTCGCCGACGGCGCCGACGTGGACGAAGCGCTTGGCGATCGCCTCGAAGACGGGCCGGCAGCGCTCGGCGAGCGCCGCGTCGCCGCCCACGAAGATCGTGCAGTCACCCTTGGCCACCATCGAGGCGGTGCCGCTCATCGGCGTGTCGAGGAAGCCGATGCCGCGGGCGGAGGCCGCCTCTCCGAGGGCTCGCGTGAGCGGCGGCGAGATCGTGCTCATCTGGAGCACCACCGTCTCGGGCTTGGTCGAATCGAGGACGCCGTTCGGCCCGCGCACGACCCGATCGACCGAATCCAGCGACGGCAGGATCACGAACACCGCATCGACGTTGCGGACGGTCGCCGCGACGTCGGTCGCGGGCGTCAGCCCCTGGCGCGCGAGCGGCTCGACGGCATCATGGCGCACGTCGTAGCCGGTGACGGCGATGCCGGCCTTGAGCAGCCGCCCGGCCACCGCGCCCCCGAGCAGCCCGAGCCCGATGATTCCGACATGTCGCATCTGCGATCCTCCGGTATGGGCTAGAGCCCGAGGTGACGGCGCTTCGTCTCCGCGTCCGCGGCGAGCTCGGCCGGCGTGCACGAGTGCACGATCTGGCCGCGCGACATGATGTGGATGTAGTCCGCGAGCCTGAGAGCCAGGGGTAGGTTTTGTTCGACTAATAGGATAGATAGCCCCCGGGCCTTCAGATCTGCGATGACCCTGGCGACCTCGCGCACGAGCAACGGCGCCAGCCCCTCGGTAGGCTCGTCCATCAGCAGCAGCTCGGGACCCGTCACGAGCGCGCGTGCGATCGCGAGCATCTGCTGCTCGCCGCCCGAGAGCTTGCCCGCGCGGTTCTGGGCCCGCTCGCGCAGCCGGGGGAAGAGATCCATCACGGTGTCGACCGTCCACGGCCCGCGGCCGCGCGCGGCGACCTCGAGGTTCTCGGCGACGGACAGCGACGGGAAGACGCGGCGTCCCTGCGGGACCAGGCCGAGACCGAGGGCGATGGCGCGGTCGGCCGGGGAGCCCGTGATGTCCGTCTCCTTGAAGACCACGCGCCCCCGTCGCGGCGGCGTGAAGCCGATGATGGACCGAATCAGGGTCGTCTTGCCCATGCCGTTGCGTCCGAGGATCCCGATCACCCGGCCTCGCTCGACGGAGAGCGAGACACCCTGGAGCACGTAGCTGTCGCCGTAGTAGGTGTGGACGTCCTGCACCTCGAGCATCACTCCGTCCCCAGCGTGCCGAGGTAGATCTCCTGCACGAGCGGGTTCGCCCGGACCTCCGCGGCGGAGCCATCCGCGACCACGCGCCCGTAGTGGAGCACGCTGATGCGATCGGTCAGCGCGAAGGCGACGTCCATGTCGTGCTCGATGACGAGGAGGGTGATGGCGGGATCGAGCCGCTTGAGGAGCGCCGTCATCGCGAGCGACTCCGCCGGCGAGAGCCCCGCCGTCGGCTCGTCGAGCAAGAGCAGGCTCGGGGCCCCGGCCAGCGCGAGCGCGATCTCGAGCTGGCGCTGCTCGCCGTGCGACAGATTGCGGACCACCACGCCGGCCTTGGCGCTGAGCCCCACCGAGTCCAGCACCTGCCGCGCGCGCGCGAAGAGGGCGTCATACCGCTCGAGGGCGCGGTGGAGGTGGAACTTCACGGAGCGCAGGGCCTGTACTGCCAGCACGCAGTTCGCCAGCACCGTGAGCTTCGGGAAGAGGTTGGTGATCTGGTAGGTGCGCGCGAGCCCGAGCGCCGCGCGCCGGTGCGGGGCCAGGCGCGTCACGTCGCGGCCGAAGAGCGTGATGCGCCCCGCGGTCGGGGCCTGCTCGCCGCTGATGAGGCTGAACAGCGTCGTCTTGCCGGCGCCGTTGGGACCGATCAGCGCGCGGCGCTCGCCCGCGCGGACCTCGAGGCTGACCCCGTCCACCGCGCGGAGTCCCCCGAAGTCGCGGGAGACGTCCGAGAGACTCAGCGCGGTGGCAGGGGTCATATTGACGTCCGGGGGGAGCGCCTGCCGCTCCCCCCGAGCCCCCCACCAGGCTGAACGCGACGCCGGGCGCCCTTCAGCACTAGCAATACTTGCAGGGGGGGTAGTTGCGGTCGTAGACGGGCTGCTTCAGGAAGTCGTCCGGCTTGTACTTCCAGAACTGCGACACGTTGGGGTAGGTCTGCACCACCGTGTTCCACAGCTCGCCGCCCTTCTTCTCGACCTTGCGCACGTAGACGTTCTGGACCGGGTTGCCGTGGGCGTCGAGCTTCACGGGACCCCGCGGCGCGT
>JBOHQB010000201.1:0-3411 GCA_050731995.1 Candidatus Rokuibacteriota bacterium | reverse complement strand
CGTCTGGTCGACGCCGGCGTCCTGGAACGTCCGGAGCGTGCCGCGCAGGTCGTCGGGCGTGCCGATGCAGCCGACCTCGCCGCCCAGCACCTCGGTGCCGAGCTGCTCGCGCACCTTCAGGAACGCGTTCCAGATGTTGGTGCGCCCCGGCGTGTGCTTGCCGAACACGTAGTGGTGGGCGAGGACGAACTGGAAGAAGCGGAAGCCATCCGCGCCGCGGCGCTGCGCCTCCTCGCGATTCGCGTGGCAGGAGAAGCCGGTGACCATGGCGATGTTGGGATTCACCGCGTGGCCGATGGGCACGCACTCGCGCTTGAAGGTCTCGTAGTAGTCGTCCACCCACTGCTTGGCCTCGGCGGGATCGACGAACGCGAACGTCAGCGCGCCGATGCCGAGCTGGGCCGCCAGGTGGATCGTCTCGCGGTTGGAGCAGGCGACCCAGATCGGCGGGTGGGGCTTCTGCACGGGCTTCGGCAGCACGTTGCGCGCCGGCATCGAGAAGAATTGCCCTGTGAACCCGGGGTACGGGTCCAGCGCCATCATGTTCGCGACCTGCTCGACCGTCTCGCGCCACATGGCGCGCCGATCCGACGGCTTGATACCAAAACCCTCGAGCTCCGCGCGCGATGCGGATTCCCCCGTCCCCCAGTCCACGCGGCCGCCCGAGACGAGGTCGAGCGTCGCGATCCGCTCGGCGACACGCGCCGGCGCGTTGTAGCCGGGCGGCATCAGCACGATACCGTGGCCGAGCCGCATCCGCTTGGAGCGCTGCGAGGCCGCGGCGAGGAAGACCTCCGGCGCCGAGGAATGCGAATATTCCTCGAGGAAATGATGCTCGACCTCCCACGCATAGTCGATGCCGAGCCGGTCGCCGAGCTCGACCTGATCGAGCGCGTCCTGGAACAGCCGGAGCTCGGCGCCGTCTTCCCAGGGTCGCGGCAGCTGGTGCTCGTAGAAGATGCCGAATTTCATCGGGTCCTCTCCTATTTGAGGGCGTAGGGATTGATCGGCGTGCCCACCGCCCGGGTCACGGGCAACGGCGGCGCCACGAGGAGAAACTCCCAGCGCCCGTCGGCCGCGCAGTCGGCGGCGAGCTCGTCGAGGTAGAAGATCTCGCCGAGGGTCAGGCCCATGTTCGGAATGGCCGCGATGTGGAACGGACTGCGGAAGGGCGGGAGCTCCGAGGGCCGGACCTCGACGGCGTAGTTGTCGCTGGCGATCGCGGCGATCTGCCGGGCGTGAAGCCACGGCGCCGTGAAGACCGACACGCCGGGAGACTCGTCCAGGTCGAAGTAGTCCCAGTTCCCCTTCTTCAGATATTTCGACATGTGGCCGGTGCGCACGAGGAGAATGTCTCCGGTCCGCACCTCCACGCGCTCCGCCGACGCACAGGCTTCCAGGTCCTCGACGGTGATCGCGTAGCCCGGCGGGAGGACCTCCACCTTCTTGTAGCGGGCCACGTCCAGCAGCACGCCGCGGCCGACGATCTTGTCCCTGGTCTTGTCGATGCTGTTCCGGCCGGCGCCGCTGCTCGTCACGAGGTCTGCGCTATAGCCGTTGTACATCTGGCCCGAGTCGAAAACGTGCGCGAGGCTGTCCCACTGCGTGACGCACTGGAGCGGCATGACGATCCAGTCGTCCGAGCCGCCGTAGCCCTGCATCTCGACGACCCCCGCCGCATCCCTCGGCCGGTCGCCGCCGTCCCGGAACATCGTGTGGATCGGATTGAACCGCTGACGCGTCCCGCTCTGCGGGCCCTGGCGCCCGAGCGGGACGCCGAGTGCCCAGACCTTGCCCGCGGTCACGAGCCGGGCCGCGCGCGCGATCGTCTCCGGCGTGATGTAGTTGAGCGTCCCGATCTCGTCGTCGGGGCCCCAGCGCCCCCAGTTGCGTACCTGTGACACGAGCTTCCGCAGCCTCTCTTCACTCATAGGCGTACGACCTCAGTCTTGTCGGCTGACTCGGCGGGACTCCGGCCGTTCCGGGAACAGGACGAGCGCAAGCCACACGAGCGGGCCGGAGAAGCGTTTCGGGGCCACCGCGGCGGATAGACTACCACGAGGAGCGATGGACGCCCGGCGCGGATTCTCTGTAGAATCCCCCCTCGGGAGGTGCCTCCATGTGCGTTGACAACGATTCACGTCCTCCGATTGCGCCGATTGCCGGCGGCCTGGCCGGCGCTCGCGATCTCCGCCTCGCGTCCGCGGACGGGACCCGCTTCATGGCCTACGCCGCGCGCGCGAGCAAGCCCACGGGTGCGGGCATGGTCGTCATCCCCGACGTGCGGGGAATTCACCAGTACTACAAGGACCTCGCCGACCGCTTCGCCGAGGTGGGCATCGACGCTGTGGCAATCGACTTCTTCGCGCGCACGGCGCCCTCCGATGATCGCGGCGACGCGTTCGATTTCATGTCCCAGGTCCCGCTCACGAAGCCCGAGACCCTGCAGGCGGACATTGCGGCGGCGGCCGCGTACTTGCGCACTCCGGACGGCGGCCAGGTACGCTCGCTCTTCTCCGTCGGCTTCTGCTTCGGCGGCGCGCTCTCGTACCTTCAGGCGTCGAGCGGGCTCGGCTACGCGGGCGTCATCGGCTTCTACGGCTGGCCGCTCGGGCTCAAGCGCTGGCCCGACCGGCCCAGGCCGGTCGATGCCGTCGCGCGCTACAAGAGCCCCGTGCTGTCGCTCTTCGGCGGCGCGGACGAGGGCATTCCGCCGAGCGCGATCGACGAGTTCGACGGCGCCTGCAAGAAGGCGAGCGTGAAGCACGCGTTCACGGTCTACCCCGGCGCGCCGCACAGCTTCTTCGACCGGAAATACGCCGAGTTCTCGGACGCGTCGGCCGACGCGTGGACGCGCGTTCAGGCATTCGTGCGCCAGCCATGAGCCAGGAGCCCGGCACCTCCGAGCTCCGCATGGACCCCGCGTCGTTGTATCGCGAGGAGATCTTCACCGACCGCAAGATTGGCACGATCCGCGTGCTCACGCCGGTCGGCGGCGACTGCGCGCCCGACGCGGGCCGCAGGGTTCTCTACGTGGGCGAGACGCAGCTGCTGACGCAGGCCGGTCTCCTGCCGCTCGTCTTCGAGATCGACGCGACGTCGCTGGCCGACGCCATCGAGAAGTTCGGCGCCGGCGCGGCGGCGGCCGTCGAGCGCACCCGCCACGAGCTCGAGGAGCTCCGCCGGCAGGCCGCGTCGTCCATCATCGTCCCCGACCAGCTGCCCGGCGATTTCGGCGGCGGTCCGGGCGGGCCTCCGGGCAAGATCCGGCTGCGCTAGTAAGCCGTCGGCGTGGGGGCCATCTCGGGGCCCGAGCACGCGCGAGATCGAGGAGCGCCACGGCTTGGCCGGGGCGCGCCGAGCGCTGGGGGGTATCGAGGAGCGCCACGGCTTGGCCGGGGCGCGCCGAGC
>JBOHQB010000200.1:0-17695 GCA_050731995.1 Candidatus Rokuibacteriota bacterium | reverse complement strand
CGCCAGAGGAAGTGCTCGGTCTTTGGGGTGATCCACAACGCTTCGGTCGGCACCTCGGGTGAGAAGGGGTTCCACTTGAGGCCATAGAGGGCGAGTAGTTTTTTGTTCATGCTCAGGCACCTTGATCGGGTTCGGAGGGCATCGGGAGATAGGCGGGCGGGAGACCGGTGGCGGCGTAGTCGGCCATGAGCTTGCGCAGGAGCGGCGCCATGCCCGCACTTGCGGCCGGGGCCTGCGCATTTTCCTCGGGCATAGGGTCAACCCGGCGGCGCAGGCTGTTGGCATTGGCGGTTTTGTCAAGTGGATACAGAGCGCACAGCACGGTGCCGCTGCGTGCATCGATAAGATCAACGGCGCTCAAATCCCAGCGCGCATAGCGTATAGACACCCGCTCGAGATGACGGTAGCGCGAGGGGATCTCAAAGCGCCGGCCTTCGAGGCTCACGGTGCCATCGCTGCGGCGTTGGTTGCGGGGGACTTGCATGCGGAAGGCGGCTCGCAAGGCCTCGCTCCCTGGACTTTCGCGGCCGACGGTGGGGTCCTCGAGTGCGCGTGCGAGCGGGGTCGTGCCGAGCTCGGAATGGACCGCGCGATGGTAGTCGCGCTCGACCCAGGCGAGGGTGGCTTCATTTAACAAATCGAGCGTGAGATCGGCCACCCCTTCGAGCATGGCCATTAGGCGAGCTTCGACGAGGGCCCAGAAGACCTCCTGCTTGGCGTTCTGATAGGGGCTGTAGGGCAGCGTGGTCTCGTGGACGATACCCAGCGTCTCGAGCCCCTGGCGGACCTCGGCCGCCAGCATCGCGGCGCCGTTATCCGTGAGCAGCGCGCGCGGCAGGGCGCGTTTCTGAATGGCCTGTGCGAGCCCGTGCACCAGCATCTCGGCAGTCTCGTCCAGATACCACTGGAGATGACCGGCCACGCGCGAGCGATCGTCGAGTACACCGAGCAGCAGCGGCCGGGCCCACGCGCCGGCGCGACTGAGGACCTTGCGCGAGCCGTGGTGGAAGTCCAGATGCCAGAGCCCGTGCACGTATTCCGCCTCGAAGCTCCGCACCTCGAGGTGCGCGCGACGGTGCGCGGCGATCGTGGCGCCGGGCGTGGCCGGGGCCGGCAGACGCGGCGCCGGGCGCAGCGCCTGCGCGGTCATGTACCGACGCAGCGTCGCGTACGACGGGACGGGCCCGAGCGTCGGGTCTTCGGCGAGCAGCACGGCGAGGTTATCGAGATGGAGCTGATAGCTCCAGCCCGGGTGCGCCTGATACTGATCGTGCAGGAGCAGTTGCACGCGCGCGGCGACGGCGCGCGGCTGGCCGGCGTCCTTGCGCCGGTGCCGGCGCAGGACGCCGACCGGATCGCGCGTCGCATTGCGGGCGGCGTAATACCACCGCTCGATCGTGGGGAACGCGAAGCGGACGGGGGCTCGTGTGATGGGATGGCGCCAGCTCTGCGCCGCCAAGCGTGCCAGCGCGCTGCGGAGCGCGCGGCGTGCGGGTGGGGCCGCCAGCAAGGGCCCGACGATCGCGAAGCGCAAGCGCGCCCACTGATCGCGACCGGATTCTCCCTCGGGATCGTGCATCGCTCGTCCGCTCCCTTCCGCCGGCGCCGGGCGCCGGCTGGATCGTGTGCGGCCGAGCTTACGAGCGTGACCGACCGGGGACCAGCCGCATCGTCTGCGGGTCGCCGTCGCCCAGCAGCAAGCGTGCCGTCCCGAGCGCCGCGCGGGTGGTCACCGGCGCCAGAAACGCGAGGGTGTGAAGGAGTCGCGTCCGTTCATCGCCGGCGAACCGTTCGAGCAACGACGCCGGGAGCGTGTCGATCATCACCGGCGGCATGAAGCGACTCCGCGCCCCGCGCCAGAACGCGCTGGTGACGAACGTCTCTCGCCACCAGGCGCGCCAGCGCTTGAGCGTCCGCACGTTCACGCCGAACCACTCCCGCAGCCGCGCCGCCCGGGTCGCGGTGACGCCGCCGAGCATGGCGGTGACCAAGACGACGACCGCGCCGAGATACACGCGGCGGCCCAGGTACCGCACCGACGGCGGCGTCGTGCGCCGCCGTCACCCGTCCGCGGCGCAGCAGAAGCTCAAACGCGTCGTGTACTCCGGCCCCAAATCGTCGGGGCCGCCCCGGGGCTTGCGCGGGTAGCGCGCGCTGTGCAAGGTCCCACCGCACAACGCGCAGCCCGCGCTCCGCGCTTCAGCGGCGAGGTCGTGATCGAACGTGAGCAGCAGATCGTACAGCTTGGCGTCGCGCAGCAGGGCGTGGCACACTCAGGGCCTCCTTCGTCTGGGCAGACAAAGGAGGAGACCCCTTCCCGGGGCCGGCCGTCAAGTGGTCGAGCTTCGTGAGGGGGTCTCGTGTGTCCCGTCAGCGACCGTGATCAGAAATAAGCCCGAACCCATCGATCTTCGCGCTCACGCTGACCTCCCGGTCACTGGAAGCGTCAATCAGTGCCGGGTGGCAGGACGTCTCAGTTGATCGTGGAATCGACGGCGTGGAACGGCATAGGGCAGCTCGGCAAGCAGCGGTTGATCGTGAGGCGCGCGGCGACGCAGGGCATAACAACGCAGCCGTTGGGCGTCGAGATCGAATTCACAGCGCACCAGACGAGACGCCCACAGTGGGTCCACGGGGAACGTATGCCCCAGGACGTTGACCGCCCCGCGCTCGGTCGTGCGGCGCACGTAGATCAGCACCCCGCGAGGGTGGGCCTGCAAGTCGAGCTGCCAGGTGAGAGGCAGGGGGCGCCGCTCGGGAGCCGCTTCAATCCGAGAGGCGGACCGCTGGCGCGCGGCGGCCACGTAGCGAGCGGATCGCTCTTGCAGGGCCCCCAGGCTCTCGTGCTCGAACCGGATCCACACCTTGGTCTGCCAGCGGCCATTGAAGGCTTCGATGGCCGCCTGAAAGCCGGGTTCGCGGGGGGGCGCAAACACGGGAACGACCCCGAGGCTCAGGCACATCCGCATCACTCGGCCGATCGAGTCCGGACGCTGATGGGCCCCCTGAAAGATCGTGTCGTTGTCGAATTGCGCGTACGCGGGCAAGCCGACCGCTCGCCAGTGCTCCAGGAGCGCCTCGACCGCCGCCCGGGCACTGACGAGCGGCATCGCCCAGGACTGCATGAGGCCACCATGCAGAGAGATGGCGTTGAGAATCTCCACGTGGGGCCCGCGCCGAATCGCCAGCCCTTCGATGATGTCGAAGCTGTCGACCTCGGCGTGGCCGCGCGCGACGGCCGGCAGATACCAGCCCAACGGCGGCGGCGGGCGGCGCACCCGTCGGCGCCCGTCCAATGCCCCACGCCGGTCCAGAATGCGGCCGATGGTACGCAGCGAGGGTACCGCCGGGTGCGCCCGATTCATCAGCTCGACGCGAATGGCGACGTCGCCAAACTCCCCCAGGTCGCTGACGGCTTTCAGTTGTTGCCGCACCTCGAGCACCAGATCCTCGACGCTCCCCGGCGTGCGTCGTGTCCCGTGTGGCCGAGACGATCGATCCTGCCAGTCCACGCGATCGAGCGCCTGCCCCCGAGCGCGCCCTACCCACAACTGCACCGTGGCCAGACTCACCCCCCATCGACGCGCAACCTGCCGCAGGCCGCTGCCCGCCTGCACCGCGGCCACCATGTCTCGGCGCCACTTCTTCGCCACACCTTTTTTGCCATCGCCTCTCCCTCGCCGCAGACTTTTCCGCGATCATACCGACCGGCAGGTCTTGGCATCTCGGTGACCGGGAGGTACTGACAGTTGGCCCGTACTCCTGTACGTTGAGCGTGCTGCCGAGGGCGCCAACGAAGCAGATGGGCCCTTATCGGCGGCCTGCCTAGTCCCGAAAGCCGGTGAGGCCCTGGATGAAGCGGCCGAGGACGACGTTGAATGCGATGGCCGCCGGCAGGCCCACGAGCAGCCCTCCCGCCATCAGCGCGCCCCAGAAGAAAATGTCGCCTCGGATCAGCATGGTCGGGAGCCCCACCGTGACCACCTTCTGCTCCGTCGGAGACGAGAATACGACGGCGTAGAGATACTCCTGCATCGAGAGGGTGAAGGCGAAGATGGCCGTCGTCGCTATCCCGGGAAGGCTGAGCGGCAGGACGACCCGCAGGAGCCCGCCCATGACCCCGCAGCCGTCAATCCAGGCCGCCTCCTCGATCTCTCGCGGCAGGCCGCGCAGGAAGCCCAGCATGAGCCATGTGGAGAGCGGGATGGTGAACGACGGGTAGAGCACGACCAGGGCCCACCACGAGTCCATCAGCCCCAGCATGGCCACGATCGGCGCGAGCGGCAGGAAGAGGATGATGGGCGGCACCAGGTAGGTCATGAAGATGGCGATGCCGGCGGCTTCGGCCCCCGGCAGGCGCAGGCGGGCCAGCGCGTAGGCCGCCGGGACCGCTACCGCCAGCGTGATGCCGACGACCAGGATCGACACGGCGGCCGTGTTGAAGGCCCAGGTGCCGAACCAGGTCTGGGTGAAGAGAAGGCGGAAGTGCTTGAGCGTGGGCGGCAGGTGGAACCACAAGGGGAACTGCATGCGGTACAGCTCCTGTTCGTCCTTGAACGCGGTGATGGCCATCCAGACGATCGGGAAGAGGGCGGTCACCAGGAATCCGGCGAGCCCGGCGTAGATGAAGAGGTGCCGGACTACCTGACGCCGCCGCCGCGACGCGCTTCCTATAGACGAAGCCACGCCGGCAGGATCATGCCTCGCCCTCCGGCTCGCCGGTGAGGATGTGGGAGGCGTGGTGGAGCACCATGCGCCAGCGGGTGCCCCGCCGCTCGTAGACATTGGTCGCGAGCACCGCGGTGACCGCGATGTTCCCCTGCGACTGCGACAGGATGTTTTCGGTGCCGGTCACCCAGGCGAGGCTCCCCTCGATCTGGATCTGGAGGTCCGAGAGCGTGAAGCGGAGCTCGCGGCTGTCCTTGAAGATGGCCTCCCAGGATTGCCGCACGGTCTCCCAGCCGCTGAGCAGGCACCAGCCGGGATGGACGCAGCGCACGTAGTCCGTGTGAAGCCAGATCACCTCCATCGCGTCCAGGTCCCGGCTCTCGACGGCGCGGTAGAAGCGCGCGTTGGTCTCCTGGATCTCCGCCAGCTCCTCTTCCGGTGTCAGGTCGGGCGGCGTCAGGCCGGGCATCTCACGACCAGCGAGTTGCCGTCCATCTCGACGGGCAGGGTCTCGAGGCGCGCGCCGGGGCAGGGGCCTTCGACGCAGAGACCGGTGTGCTGCTCGAAGATGGCCCCGTGCGTCGAACAGATCAGGTGCCGGCCGTCCTCGGTCATGAACTCGTTCGGCCAGAGGTCGAGCGACGTCCCCGCGTGCGGGCAGCGGTTGACGTACGCGTGGTAGCTGCCGTTCACGTTGACGATGAACCCGTCGACCGGTTTGCCGCGGCGACTCAGGCGAAACGTCGCCGTCCGCCCGGGGGCGAGCATGTCGGCGGCGCAGCTCCAGGTGCCGGGGTCCTCGGTCGCGGGCTCCACAGATCGGTTCTACCAGAAGGCTCCCGGTACTTCAACGCGTCGCCCCGGTCACGCCGCCGCCGGCGTGGTACGATCAGCGGGTTATGCTTGCGGTAGACGCGAAGGATCTCACGAAGACCTTCCGCAGCGGATGGCTTGGCCGCCGCCGCAAGGAGGCGCTCAGGGGCGCGAGCCTCCAGGTGCCGAGCGGAGCGATCTTCGGGCTGCTCGGACCCAACGGCGCGGGCAAGACGACGCTGCTCTCCATCCTGGCGACGCTGCTCCTGCCTGACTCCGGCACTGCGACCATACTTGGCCACGACGTGGTTCGGGAGGCGGGCGCCATCCGGCGGCGGCTCAACATGGCGAGCGGCAACGCCTCCTTCGTGTGGAGCCTGCGTCCGCCCGAAGTCCTCGCCTTCTACGGCGGCCTCTACGGTCTCTCGGGCCGGCGCCTGCGAATGAAGGTCGCGGAGCTCATGGACCAATGCGAGCTCGGGCCGTATGCCAAGACCGAGTACAACGAGCTCTCGACCGGGCTCAAGCAGCGGCTGGCGATGGCCAAGGCGCTGCTCAATGATCCGGAGGTGCTCTTCCTCGACGAGCCGACGCTGGGCCTCGACCCGGACGTCTCGATCCGGCTCCGCGCCCAGATCGCCGCGCTCCGGCGCGAGCGGGGGACGACCATCATCCTGACGACGCACTACATGCGCGAGGCCGAGGAGCTCTGCGACGAGATCGCCTTCATCAAGGCCGGGCGTATCCTGGCGCAGGGGACGGCGGACGAGCTCAAGCGCCAGATCCGGATCGGCGAAGTCATCGCGCTGCGTCTCGACCCCGCGGTGCCGCAGGGGCTGGCGGAGCTCCCGGGCATTCTCCAGACGCACGCGCGCGGCGAGCACGTCGAGTGCACGGTGGACGCCGTGGACAAGCGGCTCCCGGAGATCCTGCGCTGGCTCCACGAGCAGGGGGTGCTGGTCCGCGACTGTCAGGTGCACGAGCCCGAGCTCGAGGAGGTCTTCGTTGAGTTCGCGCGCTGACGTGGTGAGGAGGGAGCGCCCACCCGAGACGTGGTTCGTCGAGGTGGTGCGCACCTGGGCGTTCGCCCACCGCAACGTGATCATGGCGCGGCGGAACGTGTTCTTCCTCTTCGAGCTGACGTTCTGGCCGGGCGTGGCCATGCTCTCGCACGGGCTCCTCACGCGCTTCCTCGCGCTCGACACGAAGATGACGGCCTTCATCCTCGTCGGCACGGTGGCGCTCTCGACCGTGCAGGTGTGCCAGCTGGACGTCGCCTACGCGGTCCTCTTCGACATCTGGTCGAAGTCCATGAAGCACCAGTTCCTCACGCCCATCGGTATCCGTCACATGGCGGTGGGGTCGTGGCTCGTTGGCGTGGCGCGGGGGCTCGTGGTCTTCGGGCTGATGGCGGTGATCGGCAGCTGGGCCTTCGGCTTCGACTTCGTGGGCGGAGGTCCAGGCTCGCTGACGCTCTTCCTCCTCGGCTGCTTCCTCTGTTCGCTGATCATCGGCCTCCTCGTGTGCAGCCTCGTCCTGCTCTACGGGACGCGCGCCGAGACTTCAGCCTGGGCGGCGGTGAACTTCACGCTCATGTTCTCGGGCATCTACTATCCCGTCTCCGTGCTGCCCGGCTGGGCGCAGACCGTCGCGGCCGGCATCCCGCTGACCTATTTCCTCGACGCCTTCCGCGAGGGCTATGGCTTCGGGCCCCAGTTCGCCCACGCCTGGCTCAAGGGCTTCGCGCTGACCGGCCTCTACGTCGTGCTCGCGCACTGGGCGCTGGCCTCCGCCATCACCCGCTCGCGTCGCACCGGGCTTCTCCTCAAACTTTCGGAGTGACGCCATGACCGAACCCGCGCAGGCCATACGGCTGGACATCCCGCGCCCCGCACCGGAGATCGTGAAGGGCTTCCAGGGGCTCGCGACGACCGCCATCTCGGACATCATCGATCTCGGCTCGGTGATGCGCTACGCCATCCATCCGCTCTGGCCCGACATGCCGCGCATCGCGGGGCCGGCCTTCACCGTGCGGACCGCGCACCACGACAACCTCATGCTCCACGCGGCGATCTACCGGGCCGAGCCGGGCGACGTGATCGTCGTGGAGGCGGGCGACGATTCCATGGCGGTGGCCGGCGGCAACGTCTGCGCGATAGCCCGGAAGCGCGGTGTCGCGGGCTTCATCGTGGATGGCGTCATCCGCGACATCGGGGAAAGCCGCGCCACCGGCTTTCCGCTCTTCGCCCGCGGCCGCTCGCCCATCCCGGCCGCGAAGGAAGGGCCGGGCGAGATCAACCATCCGATCCGCTGCGGCGGAGTGGTCGTCCACCCCGGCGACGTCGTCGTGGCCGACGATGAGGGTATCGTCGTGGTGCCGCTCGCCAGGGCGGCGGAGGTTCTGAAGAAGGCGCAGGCCAAGGCGGAGGCCGACGCGGGGCTCGACCTCGATGCCTGGGAGAAGAACCACCGCGCCAGGGTGGAGGCCAGCCTGAAGGCCAAAGGGTACCTGGGCTAGATGGACTCGAGCCTGGGCGCGCTCGCGCTGGGCTTCGTCTTCGGGCTCCAGCACGCCACGGACGCCGACCACGTGGTGGCGGTGGCGAGCATCGTGAGCCGGACGAGCCGCTTCGCCGCGGGCGCGCTCGTAGGCGCCTTCTGGGGGCTCGGGCACACGGTCACCATCGTCGCGGCGGGGACCGCCATCGTGCTCTTCAACGTCACGGTGACGCCGAGGGCCGGGCTGTCACTGGAGCTCGCGGTGGCCTTCATGTTGATGGCGCTCGGCGTGGCCCGGATCGTGAGGCTCATGCGAGTCCGCGAAGAGCGGTCGAGCCGTGGGCACGACGGGGCGGGATTCTGGCGTGTGTTCCGGACACTCGGGCCGGCGCAGGCGGCTCGCTCGACCCTCACCGGCCTCGTCCACGGCTTAGCAGGGAGCGCGGCCGTCGCGCTGCTCGTCCTTTCGACCGTTCGGAGCCCCTATGCCGCCGTGGTGTACTTGGTTGTTTTCGGCCTGGGGACCATAGCCGGGATGATCGCGATCACGGCGCTCCTGTCCGTGCCGTTCGCGGTGCGCGTGCCCATCCTGTTTCGCTTTCGCCGCGCGCTCGCCCTGGGCACGGGGCTGCTCTCGCTCGGCTTCGGGCTCTACCTGGCCGTGCACATCGGCTTCGTGGACGGGCTCCTGCTCGGCCGCTAGCAGGCGCGCATGCGGCGGCGGGTGCTGGTGGTATCGGTCGTGCTCGGCGCCGGGCTCGCGGCCGGCGTGGGCTGGGCGCTCCATCAGGGCTCGGCGGACGGGCTCGAGAGCCGCAAGGGGCGGCTGCTCCGGGCGGCGGCGACGCCGGCGGGCGCCGACAGCGTCTCCGATCTGTCCGAGCTGGAGCTGAGGAGCTCGACCGGCAATGTGGTCCGCGCCATGGTCCGGGTTCCACGCGGCGCTTCGGAGCCGTATCCGGCCGTCGTCCTCGTGGGCGGTATCGAGCTCGGACGGCGCGTCGCCGCGCTCCGGGGCCTGGACGGGATCGCCCGCCACGCGGTGATCGTCTCGCCCGACTACCCGTTCCAGGTCGAGCGTCGCTCGCTGGAAGGTTGGGGCCTCCTGGCCGCGGGGCCCCGGCTGCGCGAAGGCGCCTTCGACCTCGTCGCGCAGATTGGCCTGCAGGTCGACTATCTCCTCTCGCGGCGTGACGTCGCGCGCGGCCGTGTCTTTCTCGTGGGCTCGAGCTTCGGCGCTCCCGCGGTCGTGATCGCCGGCGGAGTGGACGCGCGGCCCGCGGCGGTGATCGCGATCTACGGCGGCGGCAATGTCGCGAGCCTCGTCGCGCACGTGCTTCAGCAGGGAGAGCGGGAGGCCCTTCCGGCCTGGCAGGCGGCTATGGTCGGCAGGGCGCTCGCGCTGCTGCTGGCGCCGCTCGAACCCACGCGCTATGCCGCGCGCATCGCGCCCCGGCCGGTTCTCATGGTCAACGGGGCCGGGGATTCGCTGATACCCCGGGCGAACGTGATGGCGCTCTTCGACGCGGCTCGGGAGCCCAAGGACATCCTGTGGATGAGGGGCGAGCACGTCCACCCCGACGAAAAGGAGCTGATCGGCGCCGTGTCGGGTTGGCTTGCCGCCTGGCTCGCTCGGCGAGGCCTCCTGCCGCCCGAGGCCGCCCTCGAGAACTAGCCCAAGGTCAAGGCTCGAGCGCTTCCATGAAGCCGGCGATGGCATCCACGTGGACGCCGGTGACGGCGATCTCCGGCGTGTAGACCACCTCGTCGACCCCCCAGACGACCGTCCCCTTCGCGTCCTTCGTGACGCCCACCACGTTTTGCAGGAGCCGCGTGATGTTGTCGTTGATGCGCACGGTGTTGGCCTTGAGCGGCGCGGCCAGCCGCCCGTCACGGATGATGAAGGAGTCGCCCACCACGGTGCAGGTGAAATCCCCCGCGCGGAGCCCGTTGATGGGATACGTGTACCAGATGCGCCCGACATAGAGGCCGTGGCGCACGCCGCGGATGAGCTCGTCGATCGAAACCGGGTCGGCACCTTCGACGACGATGTTGGAGGCGGCGGTCCCGGGCGGGGTGTCGAAGCCGCGCCCGCCGCCGGACGTATAGCGGAAGCCGTTGCGGGGCACCAGAGCCGGCGCCGCGGCGGCGGCCTCCACGCCGAGCTTCTCCCTGATCGCGGGGTCGTTGAGCATGCGCTGGGCCTCGTACCAGTTGGTCAGCGCGCCCGAGAGCACGCCGTCCTTGATCAGGTCGGTGCGCCCCGTCGGCAAGCCCTCGCAGGTGATGCCCTTGGAGCCCATGAGGCCGGGGAGCGCGCCGTGGTCGTAGACGCTCAGGCGCGCGGAGGCGACGGGCCGGCCGAGCTTGCCCAGAAACGGAGTGCTCGACGAGTAGAACGCGCCCGCCTCGCACGAGGGGACCACCAGGTTGTTCATCAGATCCGCGATCGGCTGGCGGCCGAAGACGACCGTGTAGTCGCCCGATGGCACGCGCTCCCCGCCCATGGCCAGGACGGCCCGCTGCGCGGCTTCGGCGCCCGCCTCCTCGGTGAGATGCGAAAGACGCGTGGCGGTGGACCACCCCGAGCCCTTGGCGTCCTGCGCTTCGACCATGCCCGTGACGAAGCTCGTGAGCAGCGTCGAGACGTCGGTTTGCGGCTCGGGCAGGGACGTTGAGGCGATCGCCATGGACTCCTGGAGAATGGTGACGTCGCCGCCCAAGATGAGCCCGAGCTTGCGCAGACCCGCTTCGCTTCCCGCAAGCTCGGCGAGCCTGGAGGAAGCGAGGAAGGCGCCCAGTCCGCCGTGCAGCACCTTCCATCCAGCCTCCACCAGTTGCTCGTCGCTGATGTCCAGGAGGGCGGGATCGTGGTAGTCCACCAGCTCGCGCCGCGCCGCCCCCGGCCTCGGGAAGGAGCGGAACTCGGGGTCTCGAATCGCGCCCTGGCGCGCCTTGGCGAGGGCGCGCGCGGCCCCGGCGGTCGAGAGATCGCTGGGCTCCGAGCCGAAGCCGAGCAGGATCCCGTCGGGAGAATCGAGAGCGACCTGGATGCCGATCCCGTACGTCTCCGCGCTCTTCGGCTCCTCGACGCCGTTGCAGGGGATGTGCGACGTGTAGTTGAGCCGGGTCAGGAGCGTGCGGTTGTCGGCGGCGAAGACCTCAGCCTCTCTCACGCCGTCCTGCGCGCGGGCGAATGCCAGCGCCTCCCGGACCGCGCGCGCGAGCTGGGCGGCGCCGGGCACTACTGCCGCCGCGCCGCGGTGGCGGCCGTCGGGTATCCCTTCTGCTGCCAGCCCGGGATGCCCTCGTCCAGGATCACCATGTTCCGGTAGCCCGCCGCGTAGAGGATCTCGTTGGCCCCACGGGCCAGCGCGTGCGGGCAGGCTCAGTAGAGAACGAGGAGGTCCTTGCGCGAGACCTCGGCGAGGCGCGCCGGCAGCACGCTGAGCGGGATGTTGATCGCCCCCTGGATGTGGAGGTCGTCGTACTGGAGCTTCTCGCGCACGTCGATGAACGTGATGGGCCGGCGCCTGTCGAGCACCGCCTTGGCGTCGTCGACCGAGATGAACTTCTCGGGCACCGGCGGGTTGCCCGCCGGCGCGGGGGCGGCCCACGCCATGACGGCTGCCAAGAGCAGGATCGTGCCGAGGCGCTTCATCAGGCTCGCCCTCCGGTGATCACCGCGCGGCTCCGCATGGTCGGGCCGCCGTTGCCGAGCTTCTTGGTCTGCATGGGCTGTCCCTTGCCGCAGTTGGGGATGGGATAGAGGCGGAAGTCGGCTCCGACCGCGTCCACTTTCAGGAGGTAGTGGCGGCTGTCGGCCATGATGCCGCCGTCCCGGTAGAGCCGTCCGAGGCGGCCGTTCTCGATCTCGTAGACCTTCCGCGCCGAGATGCGGAAGTTCTCCCGGCTCTCGGCGATCGAGGGCGTCTTGTGGCCGACGAGGTAGAAGCCCCGGTCCACCTCGGCGATAATGTCCGCGGGGTCGCGGTCGCCATTCCCGAAGACGGTCGTCGACATGCGGATCAGCGGGATCAGCGGCGCTTCCGTCGCCTTCCAGTGCCCGTTGGGCTCGCCCCCGAAGATGGCCGCCGTCTGGCGGCTGTTCATGAAGCCCCGGAAGATGCCGGCGTCGATGTGGGTCACGCGGCGGGCCGGCGTCCCCTCGTGATCGTACTTGTAGTGGCCGTAGCCGGGCAGGGCGGGATCCGAGTACGCGGTCACGAGGGGCGAGGCGACCCGCTTGCCGACCTGGTGGTCGTCGAGGCCACGCAGCAGCCACGAGCGGCCGGCATAGGCGGTCTCCATCTTGAGGCCGCGGTCCAGCTCCACCGGGTGCCCGATGATCTCGTGGGATAGAAGCGTGTTGTAGTGGGGGTCCGTGACCACGGTCACTTCGCCGTCGAGAGAGGGCAGCGCCGGCGCCTCGCAGAGCTCCACGGCGTCGCGCGCGATGGCGAGCGCGAAGTCGGGGAAGGGCGGAAAGGACATCAGCGGGTCGTCCACGCCGTCCAACAGGATTTCCCAGCCACGCTGGTGCCCGAGGACGTCGTAGATCGCCTGGCTGTTGCCGTCCCCGTTGGCCACGACGTAGCAGAGGCCCTGCGTCAGTGCGATGGCCTGGTCGATGAGCGCGCCCTCCGAGGAGGCGAAGAGCTCGCGCGCGAGCTGTGTCATGGCGGAGATGTAGTTGTAGCCGAGTGAGGCATGCGTGGCCTTGACCCGGCGCGAGACGTCCCGGGTGAACCGGACCATCTCCCCCAGCTCGACACGTCTCGGGTCTATCTGGAAGACCGCCGGCACCGCGTCCTCGCACACGCGCACCGGATGGAGTCGCGTGTCGGCGAGCGATTCGCCGAGCGCTCCGAACTTGCCGCGCGCCTGCTCTTTCCAGTCGGCGTTGGCCATGGCCCGCCGGTAGGCGGCGTCGAGCCCCTCGCCGAGGATGCGCTCGAGATGCGGGAGGTCGGCTTCGCCGAGCCCGCGCCCGAAATAGCCCGGCGCAGCCATGCCGTCACCCGCGAGCACGCGGACGCCGAAGCCGAGGATCGCGTCCTCGCCGGCGCCCTTGGCCTCCCCGTTCTCCGCGGCCGCGTACTTGCCCTGGATCGCCTCGAGGCGCACGTCGGCGTAGCGGAGGTGGGCGCGCGACCGGGAGCGGGAGGTGACGAGGTCGCGCACCATGGGCGCGACCTGCGGGATGAGATCGGTGCTGATGGAGGTCGTCATGTCGGCACTAGGGCTCAGAGGGGCTGGAAGGGCTCGACCCAGACGGACTCGCCCGCGGCGACGTCGCCCCGCTCCTCCTCGATGACGATGAAGCAGTTGGCGGCGGTCATGGAGGTCAAGATCCCGGAGCCCTGGGGGCCCGTCGTGCGCACCTCCCAGCGGTCGCGCGCGAAGGCCAGCATGCCGCGCTTGAACTCGCGCCGGCCGGTCTTCTTGCCCATCGGCTCGAGCGCGGTGGCGCGGAAGGGCTGCCCGAAGAGCTCCCGCCGCCCCGCGAGCTTCCACAGCGCCGGGCGGACGAAGAGGTGGAAGGTGAGCATGGAGGCGACCGGGTTGCCCGGCAGGCCGAAGAAGTGCGCGCGGCCGATGCCGCCGACGGCGAGCGGCCGCCCCGGCTGCATGGCGACCTGCCAGAAGTCGATGCCGCCCGCCTGCTGGAGCACCGCCTTGACGAGGTCGTAGTCGCCGACTGAGACGCCCCCGGAGGTCAGCACGACATCGGCGTGCTCGGCTGCCCTCATCAGGCGGGCGTGGAGCTCGTCGAACTGATCGGGCACGATGCCGTCGTCCACCACCGTCGCGCCCGCGTTCTCGACGAGGCCGCGAAGCGAGAACCGGTTCGAGTCGTAGATCTGCCCCGGCTTGCGGGCGCTCCCGGGCTCGGCGACCTCGTCCCCCGTGGAAAGAATGGCGACACGAGGCTTGCGGCGCACGAGGAGCTGGGCCAGCCCGAGCGAGGCGGCGACGCCGATCTCCTGCGGACGGAGCACCCCGCCCGCCGCCAGCACCACGGCGCCCGCCTGGACGTCTTCGCCGCGACGCCGCGTATTCGCGCCGGGTGCCAGGCGCCCGACGATCGCGATGCTGTCGCGGCGCTCCACGATTTCCTGAGGGAAGACCGTGTCCGCACCCGCCGGCATGGGCGCGCCCGTCATGATCCGGAGGGCCTGGCCCGGGCGGAGGGTGCCGGTGAAGACCGATCCGGCCGCCAGCTCGGCGACGACTTCGAGCGCGCGCGTGCCCGTGGCGGGAATGTCGGCCGACGCGACGGCGTAACCGTCGACGGCGGAGTTGTCCGTCGGCGGGACGTCCATCTCGGCGCGCACGTCTTCGGCGAGCACGCGGCCGAGCGCCGCGGCCAGGGGCCGAAGCTCCGGGTGGGCCGGCGCCGTGATGCGCTCCAGGATGTGAGCCTGGGCGTCCGCGACCGAGATCATGGCGTCATTATAGCGTGGACCTGCAAGGCGCTTTCCGGCACTTGTGCTACGATATCGCGCCATGGTGGTGACTTGTGGGCGCTGCGGGTGGCAGGGCGAAGCGGCGCGCTACTGCGCGCGATGCGGCGCCGATCTGGGCGCGGCTCCCGGCGCCCCGCGTGCCACGTTTCCACCGCCACCGCTGAGGCCTCCCACGCCCGGCCCTGCGCCGGGCGCCCCGAGCGTCTCCACCCCGGCCCGCCCCGCGGGATTCTGGATCCGCGCCGTTGCGGTCTTGATCGACGGGGTCGTCCTGATCGTCGTCCAGGGCATTCTCTTCGGCGCGGGCTGGATCCTGTGGGGCGGCGGCTTGAGCGCCGGGGCGGCGGTGAGAGGGGCGACGCACCTCTTCAGCTCGCTCATCGGCGCCGCATACACCATCGTCTTTCACTGGATGTGGGGCCAGACGCTCGGAAAGATGGCGCTCCAGATCCGGGTGGTCGGCATGGACGGCGGGCCGCTGTCCTTCGGCCAGGCCATCGGGCGCTACTTCGCCAGCTTCCTGTCCGCGCTCATACTCGGGATCGGCTTCATCATGGCCGGAGTCCGCGCTGACAAGAGGGCGCTTCACGACCTCCTCGCCGGCACGCGGGTCGAATATCTCTAGCGGGCCGGCTTTCATCCCGATTCGATGGCCCTGCCGCTGCCGCTCCGAAACTGCCTCGCCAGGCTGATCCTCGACGCGCTCCACGACGACGCTGCCCGGCGCGCCCTGGATACCGTCGCCGCGGTGTGCGCCGAGCCCCATGCGCTCGAGGGACCGGGGGTGGTGCCCGAGGCATTCCCACGGGAGATCTTCGAGCGCCGGGACGGCGCCTGGCAGCTCAAGAGCGGGTTCAAGGCTCACGAGGGCGAGTTCGCCGATCGCGCCGAGCGCGCGCGGCGGCTCCTGCACCTGCGCCCGTTCGACCCCGAGGACGCGCCGCTGAACGTCACGCTGGTCGCAGCAGCACTGCTCTTCCACGCGCATCTGTACTTCGAAGTGCACGAGCTCCTCGAGCCCTACTGGCTGCGCGCCGAGGGCGGCGACCGCGAGGCGCTGCAGGGCCTGATCCAGGTGGCCGTGGGCTTCCAGCATTTGGCCAACGGCAATATCAGCGGGGCGCGCTCGCTGCTGCACGACGGCTGCGGACGCGTCCTCGAGCGAACGCTCGAGGGCGTGCCGCTGGACCCGTTCGGGCGGGCGCTTCAGCGCAGCCTCGATCGCGTGCTGTCACTGGGCGACGACGCGCCCCAGGGATTCGACTGGAACGAGGTGCCGCGCTTTCCGGTCAGGACCGGCGATGACTGAGGTGCGGTCCCGCGCGGGCTCGCGCCGCGCCGACACCCCCCGCCCTGTTTCCAGGGTCTAGCCGTGGGCAACCTATACATGGTCGCGGACGCTGGAGAGATCGCGAAGCGGAGGCGGCTCGTCCCGGCGGGCCGCCTGGTAGAAGCGTGGCCCGATCTTCACACAAAGGGCGAGTTCTGGTTGGGGGAGGACGCCAAGGCGCTGCTCGACGCGACGGGCGAACCGCTCCCGCCGACGCTCGAGCTCGAGGCTCGGGCGGTGCCCGTGTACTACGGGCCGCGGCTCTGCGATGTCGAATCGCTGCCCAACCAGGAGTCGCTGCAGACCCGCGCGCTGTCGGCGCGGGGCATCGCGGTCGTGTGGATCACGGTGGACCGCTTCGGCGAGCGAACGCAGTACGAGCCCAAGTCGCCGGTGGACCCCGTCTTCTACCTGAGACGTCCCGGGGGCAGCGCCGCCCACGTCTGGCGCCTCGTGCAGTCGAAAGCCGAGGCGGTGGTCTACATGGCCGAGTATTACGGCGATGACCCTGGGGCGCGGGAGTGGGCCGAGGGGCTCGCCGCCCGCACCTGGGAGGAGATGATCGAGCGCTATGCGGTTCACCGGTAGAGGAACACTGGAGGTCTGCGAATAGCCATGGAACTCGGGCTCAAGGGCAAGACGGTTCTCGTCACGGGAGGCAGCAAGGGGATAGGCCGCGCGACGGCCCGCGCGATGGCGGCCGAGGGTGCTCGCGTCATGATCTGCTCGAGGAGCGCGGCCGATCTCGAAGCGACCGCCGGCGCCATCGAGCGCGAGACCGGTCAGCCCGTCGAGGTGGTGGCGTCCGACCTGAGCCGTCTCGACGGCGTCGAGAGCGTCGTGGCGGCGGCCGTGCAGCGGCTCGGGCGGCTCGACGTCCTCGTCAACAACGCAGGCGCGATCAAGGGCGGCGATTTCCTCGCGACTCCCGACGCCGACTGGATGACCGGCTGGAGCCTCAAGCTCCTTGGCTACGTCCGCATGGCGCGGACGGTGCTTCCGCAGATGCGGGCCCAGGGCGGGGGACGCATCGTCAACGTGGTCGGGATGGCGGCGCGCAATCCAGCGGCGACCTACATGATGGGCGGGGCCGCCAATGCGGCGCTCATCAACTTCACCAAGGCCCTGGCCGATCTCGGCGCTCCGTCCAATATCCTCGTGACCGCGGTGTCGCCGGGCCCGGTCAAGACGGATCGCTGGGACAGTCTCCAGCGGCAGCAGGCGACAGCCGCCGGCAAGGACCTCGAGACCTTCGAGAAGGAGCAGAGTAGAAACTTCCCGCTCGGCCGCATCGCGCTGCCCGAGGAGGTCGCCGATCTGGTCTGCTTCCTCGCCTCGGAACGGGCGTCCTTTCTTACCGGCATTGCCATCACGATAGATGGCGGCATGAGTCGGGGTGTCTACCTATAGCTTCGAGGCCGCCAATCGCCGAAATTTGCTGCGGTCCAACCGGCAAAGACCTCGTGAAACGAAGAACATACGCTTGTTCGACTATGCGAACTTGTTCTTGACACCCGGTAGGCGCGTCAGTATGGTTTGCGCACGCAAAACGGGCTTGAGTCGTCGGTCCATGATTGCGGACGCGTTTTACGGGGAGCAATCCCCATGCGCCGCCGGTGAGCCGGGGAGAGTGCACCTTCGGTCCTGATCGCGGCAGGAGGCACGTGATGGCCGCAAAGCTGTTCGTCGGCAACCTCTCCTTCCAGGCTACGGAAGAGGATCTCCGCGAGCTCTTCCAGCAGGCCGGCACGGTCGAGTCCGTGCGCATCGTCACCGACCAGTTCACCGGGCGTCCACGCGGGTTCGGCTTCGTCGAGATGGCGACCAAGGAGGAAGCCGCCAAGGCCGTCGAGATGCTGAACGGCCGGCTCTTCCGCGACCGCAACCTCGTGGTCGACGAGGCGCGGCCGCAGCC
>JBOHQB010000199.1:0-4792 GCA_050731995.1 Candidatus Rokuibacteriota bacterium | reverse complement strand
GCAAAGGAGCGACATGGGCCAGTACGACCGTCACGTGTTCGTGTGTACGAGCGGCGAGCCGTGCCCCACGCAGGGCGAGACCGAGAAGTACGTGAAGATCCTGCGCGCCGGTGTGCAGAAAGCCGGCAAGCAGGGTGACGTCCGCGTCAACAAGTCGGGCTGCTTCTCGCAGTGCGGCCACGGTCCGATGATCGTCATCTACCCGGACAACGTGTGGTACTCGGGCGTCCAGGAGGGCGATCTCGAGGAGATCGTGCAGTCCCACATCCTCGGCGGCAAGCCCGTGGACCGCCTCGTCTACTCCCCGGGCGTGAAGGGCGCGAACAAGAAGAAAGACGCGCACTAGGAATGCGCTTCACGAAGTCGCTGCTCCCCACCCTCCGCGAGGACCCTGCCGACGCCGAAGCCGTGAGCCACCGGCTGATGCTGCGCGCCGGCCTCGTGCGTCAGCTCGCCGCCGGCGTGTTCGTGTGGCTGCCCTTCGGCCAGCGGGTGCTGGAAAAGGTCAACGCCATCATCAGGGAGGAGATGAACGGGATCGGGGGCCAGGAGATCACGATGCCGGTCCTGCACCCCGCCGAGATCTGGCAGAAGTCCGGGCGCTGGGACGGCATCCCCGAGATGTTCAAGCTCAAGGATCGCCACGGACGGGATCTGTGCCTCGGCATGACCCACGAGGAGGTGATCGCGTGGCTCGCCGCGCGCGAGATCCGCTCGTACCGCGACCTGCCCCAGATCTGGTACCAGATCCAGACCAAGGAGCGGGACGAGGCGCGCCCGCGCTCGGGGGTGCTCCGCACGCGCGAGTTCCTGATGAAGGACTCCTACACGCTCGACCCCGACGAGGCGGCGCTCGACCGCTCCTACGCGGCGCACGAGGCGGCGTACCGGCGGATCTTCGAGCGCTGCGGGCTCCGCTTCCACGTCGTGCAGTCAGACACCGGGATGATGGGCGGGCACAGCGCCCACGAGTTCATGGCGCCGAGTGCGGCGGGCGAGGACGAGGTCGCGATGTGCCCGGCGTGCGGGTACGCGGCCAACGTCGAGCTCGCGCGCGCGGTGCCGTCGGCGCCCGAGTTCCCGGCCTGGAGCCGCGAGGACGTCGCGACACCCGGGGCGCGGACGATCGCCGAAGTGGCCGCGTTCCTCAAGCTCGATCCGCGGCTGACGATCAAGTCCCTGCTCTACGTCGCGCCGAAGGCGGGACCCGTGCTCGTCCTCGTGCGGGGCGACCACAACCTGCACGAGCGCAAGCTCATGCGCGCGGTCGGCGAGGAGTGCCGCGCCGCGCATCCCGACGAGGTCCGCGAGCATCTCGGCGCGCCCGTCGGCTCGGTCGGGCCGCTCGCCGTCCGCCTGCCGGTGCTCGCCGACGAGACGCTGCGGCAGGGCACCTACGTGGTCGGCGCCAACCGCGAGGGGTTCCACGTCCGGGGGATCGCGCCGGGCCGCGACTTCGAGTGCCGGTTCGCCGATCTCCACACGGCCGTCGCCGGCGAGGCGTGCGCGCAGTGCGGCGGCACCCTCGCGGTGGAGCGGGTCATCGAGATCGGCAACATCTTCAAGCTCGGCACCAAGTTCGCCGAGGCGCTGGGCGCCAAATATCTCGACGAGTCGGGCACGGAGCGGCCGATCGTCATGGGCTCGTACGGCATCGGCCCGGCACGCATCGCGGCCGCCGCGATCGAGCAGGGCGCCGACCGGGACGGCATCGTTTGGCCCCCGGCGATCGCGCCGTTCCACGTCCATGTCGTGCTGATCGGGCGCGACCGTTATCAGGTTAACGCCGCCGAGGAGATCTACGCCGCCTGCGGGCGGAGCGGGCTCGACGCGCTGCTCGACGACCGGGACGAGCGGCCCGGGGTCAAGTTCAAGGACGCCGACCTGCTCGGCGTGCCGGTCCGCGTGACCGTGGGCAACGCGCTGACGAAGGAGGGGGTCGTCGAAGTGCGGTCGCGGCGCACACGGGCTGAGACGAAGGTGCCTCCCGGGGGGGTCGTGGAGGCTGCGCGAGGGTATCTGGGGCCGTAAGCCTTGCCTCGCCCCGCTGTTGGTGTTAGATTCTACGTGCTAAAGCCTTGAAAAAGTGGGCGTTGCCCACTTTTTTAATTTGGCCCGGCAGTGCGGAAGTATATGCAGGACGACGAACGGCAGGACCGGATCGAGGAGATCGTTCAGCCCGTGCTCCTGGATCACGGGCTGACGCTGGTCGAGCTCGACTGGCGGGGTCGTCGCCCCCGGGGGAGTCTCCGGATATACGTGGACAAGCCCGGCGGCGTCGGCATCGACGATTGTCAGAGGGTGAGTCGCGAGCTGGCCGACGTCCTGGACGCGGCCGCCGTGATCGAGGAGGCATACGATCTCGAAGTGTCGTCGCCGGGGCTGGATCGCCAACTCCGCACGGATCGGGAGTTCCGCTGGGCGGTCGGCAAGCGGGTGTCGTGCTGGCTCGCCGGCGGGCGGCAGGTGCTCGGACGGCTCGCCGCGGTGGACGGCGAGCGCCTCACGCTCGAGCAGGACGGAGAGCGTGTGGATCTTCCGCGAGCGGCCGTCACGAAGGCGCTGCTCGATCCGGAGGTGCCTTGGCCGCGGCAGAGCGGAGGAACATGAACCGCGAGTTGATCACGGTCGTGGAGCAGCTGGGGCGCGAGAAGGGGATCGACAAGGAGATCCTCTTCGAGGCGCTGGAGTCTGCGCTGCTCTCGGCGTCGCGGAAGTCGCTCGGTCCCGCGGACAACGTCCGCATCCACATCGACCGGAAGACCGGGCAGCTCCGCGCCCTCTGCCGCAAGAAGGTGGTCGCGGAGGTCGTTGACCCGAAGCTCGAGATCTCGCTGGACGACGCGAAGCGGCTCAACGCCGAGGCGGAGCTCGACGACGAGCTCGAGCTGGAGCAGGAGAAGCCGCCGGCCGACTTCGGCCGCATCGCCGCGCAGACCGCCAAGCAGGTCATCCTCCAGAAGGTGCGCGACGCCGAGCGCGAGGGCATCTACTCGGAGTTCGCCGGCAAGGAGGGGCAGATCCTGCGCGGTGTGGTGCACCGAATCGAGAAGCGCAACGTCATCCTCGAGATCGGCAAGGCCGAGGCGATCCTCCCGGAGCGGGAGCAGATTCCGGGCGAGCGCTACAACCCGGGTGACCGCGTGCGCGCGTACGTGCTCGAGGTGCGGCGCGCCATCAAGGGGCCGCAGATCTCGCTCTCGCGCACGCACCCCGGCTACCTGGCGCGGCTGTTCGAGACCGAGATCCCCGAGATCCAGGAGGGGATCGTCGTCGTCAAGGCCGCCGCGCGCGAGGGGGGCGAGCGGGCGAAGGTCGCGGTCGCGTCGACGAAGCGGGACGTGGACCCGATCGGGGCCTGCGTCGGTCTGCGCGGCACCCGGATCCAGGTGATCAGCCGGGAGCTCCGGGGTGAGAAGATCGACATCATCGAGTGGTCGCACGACCCGTCGACGTTCGTGGCGCGCGCGCTCTCGCCCGCGAAGGTTTCGTCGGTGGTCGTCACGGAGGACGCCGAGGGGCAGCCCGCCGCGCTCGTCATCGTGCCCGACAACCAGCTCTCGCTGGCCATCGGCAAGAAGGGCCAGAACGCGCGCCTGGCGGCGAAGCTGACCGGCATGCGCATCGACATCAAGAGCGAGTCCGAGGTCGAGGCCGAGCGCGCCGAGGCGGAGCTCGCCGAGGCGGGCCGCGCGGCGCTCGCCGGCTTCGCCGGCGTCACGCCCGAAGCGCTCGCGGCGCTCCGGGCCGCGGGGCTCGACACGCCGATGGCGATCGTGGGCGCCGGGCGCGAGGCGCTCGCCGCGCTGCCGGAGATCGCGCCGGTCGCTGAAGCCGTCTGGACGGCGTCCGTCGCGTGGGTGGAGGCGAACACCGCGCCGCCCGAGCCGCCACCCGCCGACCCGGCGGCGGTGCCGCCCGCCGACTCGGTGGCGCTGCCGACCGCTGATTCGGCGGTGGTGCCGACCGCCGATTCGGCGGCGATGCCGACCGCCGATTCGGCGGCGATGCCAACCGCCGATTCGGCGGCGATGGAGGACGCGCCGCCCGCGAGCGCATGATGGTGGGGCGCCGCGGCAAGGATGGTCCGATGCGGACGTGCCTGGGCTGCCGGCAGCGGCGGCCGCAGGGTGAGCTCGTGCGGCTCGTGCGGCGGCCCGACGGCCGCGTCGCGGTGGTTCGCACGGGGGCGGGGCGTGGCGCCTATGTATGCGCGGACGCGGGCTGTGTGGAGCGGGTGCTCCACGGCGGGCGGCTCCACGCGGCGCTGCGCGGCGCCTGCGTGGTCGAGCCGGAGCTGTCGGCGATCGTGGACGCGATGAGACCGGATCCAGGGAGGTAAGGAAGACGTGGCGGCGAAGATCAAGGTGATCGAGCTGGCAAAAGAGCTCGGCGTGACCAGCAAGGATCTCATGGTCACGGCCGAGGAGATGGGGCACAAGAGCGTGCGCGCCATGACCCCGCTGGATCTCGTCCTCGCCAACGCGCTCCGCGTGAAGCTCGGCAAGGGGCGCGAGCTGCCCGAGGCGCCGGTCAAGCCGAAGCGCGTGGGCAAGCCGAAGGCCGCCGAGGAGGCGGGCGTCGACGGGGCGGCGGCGACGAAGCCCGCGCCGCGCGCTCGAAAGCCCAAGACGGCCGAGGTTGCCGAGGAGGCTCCGGCGGAGGTCAAGCCTGCCGCGACGATCGTGAAGCCCAAGCCCGCGCCGATCGAGCCGGCGCTCGAGCCGCTCGTCGCGGCAGCCCCCGCGTCCGAGAACGTGCCGGAGCCCCTCGGCGGCGTGCCGCCCGCGCC
>JBOHQB010000198.1:0-4095 GCA_050731995.1 Candidatus Rokuibacteriota bacterium | reverse complement strand
GCCGACGGCCGTGGCCGCTCCACCGCCATCTGCGCCAGCCCCAGTGGACGCCTCGGCTTCCGGGCCGCTGCCGAGGATCGCCACGCCGCCGCCCACACCGGCGCGCCCCGCGCGGCCGTCGGCCGAGCGGCCGGCGCCGCCACCCCCGCGCGTCGAGCCGGCCGCGCCGGCGAGCGCGATCGCCCTGCCCGAGGATCCAGAGCAGCGCGCGAAGGCGGAGATCCTCGAGCGCCTCACCGCCGAGCAGGCGCCGTGGTGGGTGCGCGCGCGCGCGGGCTGGCTCGCGATGCGCGAGGCGGGGCAGTCGCTCGCGGAGGCCGCGGGCCCGATGCTCGAGCGGTTTCCCACGCTGCTCTCGGTGCCGATCCGGGAGTCGACCGCCTTCGACGGCGGGCGACTCGCGGAGGGCTACGCGCTGCTGCTCGAGCACATCGAGCAACTCGAGGAGGGCTTCGTCGGTGAGGCGCTCGGGCGTCTCAACCCGCAGTTCACGGCGACGTCGCCCGAGTCCTACCCGCTCGGCCAGGAGCTCTACCTACACCTCGTCGCGGAGGGGCGTCTGTACCGGACCTACCCGGACTTCCTCAAGGAGGTGCTCGCGGCCGCGCTGCCGCGCCCCGGCGTCTGGGTGCAGGGCGGCCTCACCGAGAGCGAAGGCGAGACCGTCGTCTTCACGCGGCCGGACGACACCGTGGGCGCCTCGCGGAAGGAAGCGAAGTCGATCACCGAGGACGCGGAGCGCTACACCGCGCACGCCTTCGACGTCACGGTCGCGCCCCTCACCACGCGTTTCTTCACGCTCGAGGGCGCCGGTCCCTTCGAGCACCAGCGCACCGTGGAAGTGAAGCTGACCGAGGGGGGCTCCGCGTCGGACCGCGCGTGGATCGTGGCGATCGACCCGGACGGCACCGCGGCGGCGCCGCGCAAGCACCGCGTCGGCGGCACGAAGCTGGAGGACCTCGGCAAGGCCTACCGGAGTCTCTGGATCGCGGTGTTCAACCCGGACCCGACGAACGAGAAGCGTTACGCCCTGACGCTGACGCTCACGAAGAAAGTCCCGCCTCCAAGCAAGAAGGACCGCGAAAAGGAGGCGGCGAAGGCCTCGCCGTTCAAACGGCGCGGTTAGCGCCGCCCGGTATCCTGGAGCACGGCCCGGAGGACCCGGTAGAACTCGTTGTTGTCGGCGACGCCCTTCCGGAGGATGGCCGGCAGGTGTGGCAGGTCGTTGAGGTTGACGATGACGTTCACCGACTTGGTGAACGCCATCATGTTGTCGAAGGTCTTGAACTCCCGTCCGAGCAGCACCACGAACATGTAGCGGCGCGCCGACATCGGCATGGCGCGGATCGTGTTCAGCACGGGGTTGTCGAGCGGCGTCGCGCCCTGATATTGCTCGTCCAGAATCACGATCTCGTAGGTGTCGCGACGCATCCGCTCGATCGCCTCCGTCGCGTTCTTGGCGGCGACCATCGTGAAGCCGACCTGCTCCAGCGCTGGCTTGATGACCGCCTGGCGCTCGGCCGCGTCCTCGCAGACGAGCGCGAGCCGGAGGGTCTGCCCCTGCGCGATCTGCTGCTCGACGGCCTGGTCGCTCACTTCTTTCTCACCGAGCGGCCGTAGTCGAAGTCGACCTTCAGACCCTCCACATCGGCCGTCTTCTCGCCGCGCGTCTGCTTGACCTTGTCGAGGCCTCGCTGGACGACGGACTTGCGGGTCGCGTAGGCGACCGCCGTGTCCTCGGTGACGAGCCCCGTCTCGTACGACTGGAGGAGCGACTGGTCGAAGGTCATCATCCCCTGGACCTCGCCGACCTCCTGGATCTCGTAGAAGGACTTGCCCTCGGACTCGCCCTGTAAGATCACCTCGTTCGAGCGGATCGTGTTCGCGAGGATGTCGTGGACGGCCCACCGGCCCCCGCCGACTTTCGGGACGAGCCGCTGGCCGACGATCCAGCGCACCGTCTCGGCGAGGCGCTGCCGGATCTGCTTCTCCTCCTCCTGGTCGAACATGCCGACGAGACGGCCGATGGCCTGGCCCGCGTTGACCGTATGGAGCGTCGAGAGCACGAGGTGGCCCGTCTCCGAGGCGCGCATCGCCAGCTCGGCCGTCTCGCGGTCGCGGATCTCACCGACCAGGATGATCTTCGGCGCCTGCCGGAGCGCGGCGCGCAGGCCGTTGGCGAAGGAGTCGTAGTCGAGGCCGAGCTCGCGCTGGTTGAACGTGGCCTTGCGGTTCGGGTGCACGTACTCGACCGGGTCCTCGAGCGTCACGATGTGGACAGACTTCGTCGCGTTGATCTCGTTGAGCAGCGCCGCGAGCGACGTCGTCTTGCCCGAGCCCGTCGCGCCCGTGACGAGGATGAGCCCGTTCTTCTCCGCGGGCATCTTCTTGAACGCCTCGGGGAGCTTCAGCTCCTCGAGCGTGGGGATCTTCGTCTCCAGCTTCCGGAGGACGATCGAGGTGTTGCCGCGCTGCGAGAAGATGTTGACGCGGAAGCGCGCCTTGCCGGCGAGCTGATACGACGTGTCGCACGAGCCGGCCTTGACCAGGTGCTCGCTGAGGCGTCGGTCCCCGTTGATGATGTTCAACGCGAAGATCTCGGTCTGGAACGGCGTCAGGTTCTCGAGCGGCGGATCGACGGGGACGCCGACGAGCTCGCCGGAGGACTCGACCTGCAGCGGGCGTTCGACCGTGACGTTGAGGTCCGAGACGAGGTCGTGCGCATCCAGCATCGTGCCGAGGAGATCGTCGATCTCGGCCTTTCTCATCTCACCGCTCCTCTCTTGCCCTGCCGCGCGGAACCGCGCGCTACTGGTTCAGCTCGTCCGGAGGCGTCTTCAGCAACGGCCGGAACTTCGACTTGTCGATGCACTTATCGTACGCCTCTTCCGGACCGATCCAGCCCTTCGTCAGCACACCCATGATCGCGTCGTCGAGCGTCTGCATGCCGAACTGTTTGCCGGTCTGGATCGCCGAGGGGATCTGGACGGTCTTGCCCTCCCGGATCAGGTTGCCGACGCCCGCCGTGCACACCAGAATTTCCAGCGCCGCGCACCGCCCCTTCTTGTCCACCCGCCTGAAGAGGTTCTGGGCCACGACGACCTTGAGGCCCGTCGAGAGACCGTTGCGGACCTGGGCCTGCTCCTCCGCCGGGAAAACCTCGATGATGCGGTCGACCGTCTTGGCGGCGCTCGTCGTGTGAAGCGTGCCGAAGACGAGATGTCCCGTGTTCGCCGCCTCGAGCGCCAGGCGAATCGTCTCGAGGTCGCGCATCTCGCCGACCAGGATGATGTCGGGATCCTCACGGAGCGCGCCGCGCAACGCCGCCGAGAAGCCGCGCGTGTGCGTGCCGACCTCGCGGTGGTTGACGAGACACCCCTGGCTCTCGTGGACGAACTCGATCGGGTCTTCGATCGTGATGATGTGGTCCTTGCGGTGCTTGTTCGCGTGGTCGACCATCGCCGCGAGCGTCGTGGATTTGCCCGAGCCCGTGGGCCCCGTGGCGAGCACGAGCCCCTTGTGGAGCATCGAGGCCTTCTTGAGAATCGGCGGCAGGCCGAGCTCGTCGGCCGTGAGGACCTTCGTCGGGATCTGGCGGAACACGGCGCCGCATCCCAGGCGCTGCATGAAGAAGTTGCACCGGAAACGCGCCACGCCGGGAATTTCATAGCCGAAGTCGACGTCCCCCGTCTCCTCGAAGACCTTGACCTTCTGCTCGGGCGCGATCTCGTAGAGCATCGCCCGAAGCTGTTCTTCCTCGAGCGTGTCGTACTTGATCCGCTCCAGCTCGCCGTGGATGCGGAGGATGGGGGGCTGGCCAGCGACGATGTGCAGGTCGGAGGCGCCCTGGTCGAACATCAGCTTGAAGAACGCGTCGAGTTTCGCCATGAAATCGCTCCTCTAGGCGGATCACCGAAGATCAGAACGAGCCTAAGCCGGGGGGTCCGGACAAGTCAAGCATCCTGGCCGGAGCAGACGCGCGCACATCCGCCAGTTATTCCACAGGGTTGCGCGGCGGCTCCAGCGCGGCACCGCGGACGAAGGCGGGCTGCCGGTAGAGCCGGTCCGCCATCGTGGTGAGGAGCGGGTGGAGAT
>JBOHQB010000197.1:0-9184 GCA_050731995.1 Candidatus Rokuibacteriota bacterium | reverse complement strand
CGCGGCCCGGGAGCGAGGCGCCGACGCCGGACGGGCTCATGCCCGACGTCCGCGGCCGCAGCCTCCGCGAGGCGCTCGCGACCCTCGCGCCCCTCGGCGTCGAGGTGCAGGTGGACGGTCGCGGCCGGGTCGCGCGGCAGATCCCCGGGCCCGGCGAGCCGCTGGCAGGCGGGGCACTCGCGCGGCTGACTCTCGTGAGCGGGACGGCGAAGGATGCGCCGTGAGGCGGTCGTGAGCGATCTCCTCGACGCGCTGGACGAGCGACAGGTCATCGGCGCTCTGCCCCGGTTGGTATCGGGCGTCGTCGCCGATTCGCGGCGGGTCAGACCCGGTGACTGCTTCGTGGCCGTGCCGGGCTTCCGGCAGGACGCGCGCCGCTTCGTTCCCGAGGCGGTCCGGCGCGGGGCGGGCGTCGTCGTGACCGAGGGCGGCCCGCTCGCCGACGTGTCGGTCGGCCAGGTCCTGGTGCCCTCGGCGCGCCGCGCCCTCGCGCGACTCGCCGCCTTCTGGTACGAGCATCCGTCGCGCGCGCTCACGCTCGTCGGCATCACCGGCACGAACGGCAAGACGACGACCTCGTACCTCGTGGACGCGCTGCTCCGCGCGGGCGGGACGCCGACCGGCATCATCGGCACGATCCAGTACGTCATCGGCGACGAGGTGCTTCCGGCGGGCCAGACGACGCCCGAGGCGCTCGACGTCCAGGAGATGCTGGCCACGATGCGCACGCGCGGCGTCCGCGGTGTCGCGATGGAGGTGTCCTCCCACGCGCTGGCGCTGCACCGCGCCGACGACCTCGACTTCGACGTCGCCGTCTTCACGAACCTCACGCAGGATCACCTGGACTTCCACGGCACGCTGGGCGCGTACCGGGCCGCCAAACGCCGGCTCTTCGAGCTCCTGGCCGCGGGGCGAAAGCCCCGGCGCACGGCGGTCGTCAACGCCGACGATCCGTCGGGCGCGGCGATGGTCGCGGGCCTCGACCTGCCGGTGCTGAGCTTCGGCCTCGGGGAGGGAGCGCGCGTGCGCCCGACGGAGTGGCGGTCGTCGCTCGACGGCATCCGCCTGAGCGTGGACACGTCGGCAGGCCGGGTGACGCTCGTCTCGCCGCTCGTGGGCGAGCACAACGTGATGAACCTGCTCGCCGCCGTCGCCACCGGCCTGGCGCTCGGCCTTCCCGCCGAGACGATCGCGCGGGCGCTCGGCGCGGTCGGCGCCGTGCCCGGCCGCTTCGAGCGCGTAGACGTCGGGCAGCCGTTCCTCGTCGTGGTGGACTACGCGCACACGCCCGACGCGCTGGAGCGCGTGCTGGCGACCGCGCGCCGGCTCACGCGCGGCCGCCTCGCCGTCGTCTTCGGCTGCGGCGGCGACCGCGACCGCGGCAAGCGCCCGGTCATGGGCGAGATCGCGGCGCGGCTCGCCGACCGGGTGTGGGTCACGTCGGACAACCCGCGCTCGGAGGTCCCGGGGGCGATCATCGACGAGATCCTGGCGGGTGTGCGGCGCGTTTCCGGCGCGGACGCGCGGGTCGCGGCGGAGCCCGATCGGCGGACCGCGATCCGCGCGGCGCTGCACGCGGCCGCGGCCGGTGATACCGTGGTCATTGCCGGCAAGGGTCACGAGACGTACCAGCTTGTGGGCTCCGAAGTCCTTCCCTTCGACGATCGGGACATCGCGCGGCGGATCCTCCAGGAGCGCGGGGCATAGGCGGGCTCATGGCGACATTCACTGTGCAGGACATCGTACGGGCGGCGCAGGGCGCGCTGGTCACGGGGGACCTCGGGGTGCCCGTGACGGGCGTCTCGATCGACTCGCGCACGCTCGGGGTCGGCGACGCCTTCTTCGCGATCCGCGGCCACCGCCTCGACGGCCACGCCTTCCTCGCGGACGCCGCCGGCCGCGGCGCCTCGTGCGTCGTCGTCCACGCGCTGCCTGACGAGGCGCCCGCGAACGTGCCGCTCGTCCTGGTGGAGGACACGACCCGCGCGCTCGGACGGCTCGGCGCCTGGCACCGGAGCAAGTTCCAGGTTCCCGTCGTCGGCGTGACGGGCAGCAACGGCAAGACGACGACGAAGGAGCTGGTCGCGGGGGTCCTCGCGACGCGCTGGAACGTGCTGAAGCCGACGTCGAGCTTCAACAACCAGTGGGGCCTGCCGCTCACGCTTCTGGCGCTGAGCCCCGAGCACCAGGCGGTCGTGCTCGAGCTCGGCTCGCAGGCGCCGGGGGAGATCGCGTACCTCACGGGGCTCGCGCAGCCGACGGTGGGCGTCGTCACGACGGTGGCCCACTCGCACACGGAGCTGCTGGGCTCGCTCGACGGGGTGCGCGAGGAGAAGGCGGCGCTCGTCCGGGCCATCCCGGCCGAGGGTGTGGTCGCGCTGAACGCCGACGACCCGCGCGTCGCCGGGATGGCCCGCGACGCCCGCGCGCGCGTCGTCACGTACGGATGGACCCGCGACGCCCAGGTGCGCGCGGTCGGCGAGGTCCGGGGGGACGGAGGCGGCGTCGCGTTCACGCTCGAGACGGGCGGTGGAGGGATCGACGTCACGCTCGCCTTCGCCGGACGCCACAACGTGACGAACGCGCTTGCCGCCGCGGCGGTCGGCTCGGCGCTCGGCATCCCGCTCGACGAGATCGCGCGCGGGCTCGAGGCCGCGCGCCCCGTGCGCGGCCGCTGCGTGTGGCGGGCGGCGGGCGACGTGCGGATCCTGGACGACACGTACAACGCGAATCCCGTCTCCGTGGGCGCCGCGCTCGCGACCGCCGGCGCCGCGCGCGCGGCCGATCCCGCGACGCCCCGCCTGGTGGTGGTCCTCGCCGACATGCTCGAGCTGGGCGCGATCACGGCCGACGCCCACCGCGACGTCGGTCGCGCGGTCGCCGAGGCCGGCGCGGCGGAGTTCGTCGGTGTCGGCCGCCACATGCAGCTGGCGGTGGAGGCGGCGCGGTCGGCCGGGCTCGCCGAGGCGCGCCACTGCGCGACCTTCGAGGACACGGTCGCCCATCTGCTCAAGCGGCTGGCGCCGGGGAACATCGTGCTGGTGAAGGGCTCGCGGAGCATGCGGATGGAGCGCGTCGTCGACGCGCTCGTCGCCCGCCTGCATACCGAATGAGGGCGGCAGATGCTCTACCACATCCTCGTCCCGCTGGCGAACTACTCGATCGTCTTCAACGTCTTCCGCTACCTGACGTTCCGCTCGCTCATGGCGCTGATCACGGCGTTCGTGATCTCGCTCGTGATCGGGCCGCCGATCATCCGGCGGCTCCGGCGGTCGCAGCACGGCGGCGAGACGATCCGCGAGGACACGCCGGAGCGGCACCGCGGCAAGCGTGGGACGCCGACGATGGGCGGCGTCATCATCCTCGCCGCGATCATCGTCTCGACGCTCCTGTGGGCGAATCTCCAGAACCTCTACGTCTGGGTCGCGGTGCTCGCGATCGCGGGCTTCGGCCTGATCGGCGTCTGGGACGACCGGCGCAAGGTGCGGACGCGCCGGGGCATCCCGGCGCGGGTGAAGCTCGGTGCGCAGGTCGTGCTGACCCTCGGCCTGCTCCAGCTCGTGTTCTGGCAGCCGCCGGCGGTCTGGCAGCCGGTCCTGGCGATCCCGTTCTTCAAGGGCTGGCTGCTGAACCTCGGATGGCTCTGGATCCCGTTCGCGATGCTGGTCGTGATCGGGGCCTCGAACGCCGTGAACCTGACCGACGGCCTCGACGGGCTCGCGATCGGTCCCGTGATCATGGCCGCGGGCGCCTTCGCGATCATCGCGTACCTCACGGGCAACTTTCGGGCGGCGGACTACCTCAAGATCCTCAACGTCCGCGGCGCCGGCGAGCTCACGGTCTTTTGCGGCGCGCTCATCGGCGCAGCGATCGGCTTCCTCTGGTTCAACTGTCATCCGGCCGAGGTCTTCATGGGCGATGCCGGCTCGCTGGCGCTGGGCGGCGCGCTGGGCATGCTCGCGGTGCTCACCAAGGCCGAGCTGCTGCTGCCGCTCATCGGCGGGCTCTACGTGGTGGAGGCGGTCTCCGTCATCGTGCAGGTCGCCACCTTCAAGCTCACGGGGCGGCGCGTCTTCCGCATGGCCCCGCTCCATCACCACTACGAGCTCACCGGCTGGCCGGAGCCGAAGATCGTCGTGCGCTTCTGGATCATCTCGTTCGCGCTGGCGCTGCTCGCGCTCACGACGCTGAAGCTACGGTAGTGCGAGCCCTTCAATGGTGACGATCCGATGACGGGAGCGCTCGACGAGGTGGATGCGATGACGCGGGGCCGCGCGTACCTCGCCTCGCTCGCGGGACGGCGCGTCGCCGTCGTGGGCCTGGCGCGGAGCGGCATCGCGGCCGCCCGGCTCCTGCGCGCCGCGGGGGCGGAGGTCGTCGGCGCCGACACCAAGCCGCTGGACGCGCTCGGCCGCGAGGTCGCGGCGCTCCGGGACGCGGGCGTGCACCTCGTCGTCGGCGGCCCTCCCGACGCGGCGCTGGACGGCGCCGAGCTGATCGTCGTGAGCCCGGGCGTCCCCGTGGACGACGGACCCGTGGCGGCCGCGCGGGCGCGGGGCGTGCCGGTGATCGGCGAGCTCGAGCTCGGCTGGCGGGCGATGGAGGCGGAGACGATCGCGATCACCGGGACGAACGGCAAGACGACGACGACGGCGCTCGTCGGCGCGCTGCTCCGCGAGCAGGCGCGGCCGGTGCTCGTCGGCGGCAACATCGGCACGCCGCTCACCGCGCACGCGGCCGGCTTCCCCGCGGACGGCATCGTGGTCGCCGAGGTGTCGAGCTTCCAGCTCGAGACGATCGAGACGTTCCGGCCCCGGGTCGCCGCGGTGCTCAACCTCACGCCGGACCACCTGGACCGGCACGGCACCTTCACGCGCTACGCGGACGCCAAGGCGCGGATCTTCGTGAACCAGACGGAGGCGGACTGCGCCGTCCTCAACGCCGACGACGACGCCGTGCGGGCGCTCGCTTCGCGCACAGGGGCGCGCGTCGTCTGGTTCAGCCGCCGCCGGGCGCTCGAGCACGGCGTCTTCGTGCGCGACGGGTGGATCGCCGCCAGGCTGAACGGCCACGTCGAGGAGATCAGCCCCGTCGACGAGATCCGGCTGCGCGGCCAGCACAACGTGGAGAACGTGCTCGCCGCGACCGCGTGCGCGCTCCTGACCGGCCTGGGCTCCCCGGCGATCCGCCGGGGGATCGGCCTGTTCCGCGCCGTGGCGCACCGGATCGAGCTCGTGCGCGACCTCCGCGGCGTGCACTGGTTCAACGACTCGAAGGGGACGAACGTCGAGTCCACGATCAAGGCGCTCGAGAGCTTCACCGAGCGTGTCGTGCTGATCGCGGGCGGCAAGGGCAAGGGCCAGGACTTCGGCCCCCTGGCGGCGGCGGCGCGGGGACGCGTGGCGCACGCCGTCCTGATCGGCGAGGACGGGCCGAAGATCGGTGCCGCGCTGGAGCGCGCCGGTGTCGCCGTGTGCACGAGCCCGTCGATGGACGCCGCGGTGGAGGCGGCGCGCGCACTGGCGCGGCCGGGCGACGTCGTGCTCCTGTCGCCCGCGTGCGCCTCGTTCGACATGTTCGACAACTACGAGCACCGCGGCGACGTCTTCAAGCGGCTCGTGGAGCGCCTCGAATGATCCGTCAGCACTCGCGCATGCCTCAGGGCCCAGTGGGGGGGCTTGGGGCCGGGGGAGTCCGAGGGGGCGTAGCCCCCTTCGCTTGAAGGGGACGGTGTAGTGCCCAGGCAATTGCGGCCCGACATGTGGCTGTTCGGCGCGGCGGTCATCCTCTTGTCCGCCGGCGTCGTGATGGTCTACTCGGCGAGCGCGATCGTGGCGGCCGACCGCTTCCACGATCCCTACTTCTTCCTCAAGAAGCAGGTCTTCTGGGCGCTGCTGGGGGCCGGGGGGCTGTGGCTCGCGTTCCGGGTCGACTACCGGCGCCTCGAGCGCTGGGTGCTGCCGACACTCGTCGTCGCCGCGGTGCTGCTCGTCGTCGTGCTGATCCCGCCGTTCGGCCAGGCGATCAACGGCACGCGTCGCTGGATCCGCCTCGGGGCCGTGTCCTTCCAGCCGGCGGAGCTCGCGAAGCTCGCGCTCGTTCTCTACCTGGCGGCGTTCCTGGCGCGCAGGCGCGAGGCGCTCGAGGACTTCCGGCGCGGGCTGCTGCCGCCGCTCGTGGTGTCCGGTGGGCTCGCGGCGCTCGTGCTGCTGCAGCCGGACCTCGGCAACTGCGTCACGCTCGTCACGCTGACGTTCGCGCTGCTCTACCTGGCCGGCAGCCCCGTGCGACACCTCGGCTGGGCCCTGGCGCCGGCGCTGCCGCTCGTGGCCCTCGCCGTGTGGGCGGCGCCGTACCGGATCCGCCGCGTCACCGCGTTCATCGATCCGTGGTCCGATCCGCGCGGCAGCGGCTTTCAGATCATCCAGTCGTGGCTCGCGTTCGGCAACGGCGGCCTGGTCGGCCAGGGCATCGGTGCCTCGCGGCAGAAGCTCTTCTACCTGCCCGAGGCGCACACGGACTTCATTTTCGCGGTCATCGGCGAGGAGCTCGGATTCCTCGGCGCCGCCGCCGTTGTGCTCCTGTTCACGGTGCTCGTCTGGCGCGGCCTCCGCGTGGGGCTGCGCGCGCCGGAGCCGTTCGGCGCGTACCTGGCGCTCGGCATCACCATGCTCATCGCGACCCAGACGCTCGTGAACCTGGGCGTCGTCACGGGCGTGCTTCCGACCAAGGGGCTGCCCCTGCCGTTCATCTCGTTCGGGGGCTCCGCGCTCGTCATGACCATGACGTCGACCGGGATGCTCCTGAACATCTCGCAGCACGCGAATGGCTGAGCGCGGACATGTTTAAGCGTTACCAGCAGATCCACTTTGTCGGCATCGGCGGAAGCGGGATGTCGGGGATCGCGGAGATCCTCGTCAACCTCGGCTATCGGGTCACGGGCTCCGACCAGAAGCGCGGCGAGGCCGTCGAGCGGCTCGAGCAGCTCGGCGCCAAGGTCTTCATCGGCCACGAGGCGAGTCACGTCGAGGGCGCGCACGTCGTCGTCTACTCGTCCGCCGTGTCCGGGGACAACATCGAGGTCCAGGTCGCGCGCCAGCGCCAGATTCCCGTGATCCCGCGCGCCGAGATGCTCGCCGAGCTCATGCGGCTCAAGTACGGGATCGCGATCGCCGGGACGCACGGCAAGACGACGACCACCTCGCTGATCGGCGCGGTCCTCGCCGAGGGACGCCACGACCCGACCATCGTCGTCGGCGGCCGGGTCTTGAGCCTCGGCTCGAACGCGCGCCTCGGCCAGGGGGAGTTCCTCGTGGCCGAGGCCGACGAGTCCGACGGCTCGTTCCTGAAGCTTGCGCCGACGATCGCCGTGGTGACGACGATCGACGCCGAGCACCTCGATCACTACGGCAGCCTCGAGGCGATCCGCGAGGCGTTCATCGCGTTCGTCAACAAGGTGCCGTTCTACGGCTCGGCGGTGCTCTGCCTCGACCAGCCAAACGTCCAGATGCTCATTCCGAGAGTCGAGAAGCGCATCATCACGTACGGGCTGGAGTCCGGCGCCGACCTGGTCGCCCGGCGCCTGCACCTGTCGGGCATGACGAGTCGCTTCGAGGTCTACCAGCGCGGCGCGCTCCTGGGCGAGTGCGGGCTGCAGATCCCGGGCCGCCACAACGTGCTCAACGCGCTCGCCGCGATCGGCGTCGGGCTGGATCTCGAAATCCCGTTCCTGACCATCCAGAAGGCGCTCACCGGGTTCGCCGGCGTGCAGCGCCGCTTCCAGATCCGCGGGACGGCCGGCGGCGTGACCGTGGTCGACGACTACGGCCACCACCCCGCGGAGATCCGCGCGACACTGGCCGCCGCCAAATCTGGGTTCGACGCGCGCGTCGTGACCGTGTTCCAGCCCCACCGCTACACGCGCACCCTGCACCTGCGTCAGGAGTTCCTCACGGCGTTCAACCAGGCGGACGTGCTGGTCGTCATGGACATCTACCCCGCGGGCGAGTCCCCGATCCCCGGCGTGAACGCCGGCGACCTGGCGGACGCGATCCGCGCGCACGGCCATCGCAGCGTGACGTATCTCGGCAGCGATCGGACGCGCATCGTGAACCACCTGCGCGAGATTACCCGACCGGGCGATCTCGTGCTCACCCTGGGCGCGGGCGACGTCAGCCAGCTCGGGGCCGAGATCCTGCGAGCGCTCGAAGCCGACGCGCTGAATGGGAGGCGGCAATGCTAGGAGAGATCAGGGGCGAAGTGCGGTTCAAGGAGCCCCTCGGCTTCCATACGTCGCTCCGCATCGGGGGCGCGGCCGACATTTTCGTCGTGCCCCAGGACGTCGACGACATCCGTCACGCCCTGATGTTCGCCGAGCGCGAGCAGCTGCCGGTCGCGGTGATCGGCGGCGGCAACAACCTGCTCGTCAAGGACCGCGGCGTCCGTGGCGTGGTTCTGAAGCTCGAGGGCTGCCTCGGGCGCGCCGAGTTCCACGGCGAGGAGGCGATCGCGGGCGCCGGCGTGAGCCTCTCGGCGCTGATCCGGGAGGCGGCGGCGCTGAACCTCGGCGGCGTCGAGTGCCTTGTCGGCATCCCGGCGACCATCGGCGGCGCGCTCGCGATGAACGCGGGCACGCCCGACGGCTGGATCGGCGATTTCGTCAGCGCCATCTACTTCCTGCACGCCGACGGCTCGCTCGGTGAGTTCAAGCCGGGCGCGGGCGCCTTCAGCCACCGCACCTTCCACGCGCCGGCGGGCGCCGTGCTGATCGGCTGCCGGCTCCAGCTGCACCGGCGGCCGTACGCCGAGATCCAGAAGGACATTCGCGCGCGGCTCAAGCACAAGAAGACGACGCAGCCGCTCGCGCTCGCGTCGGTGGGCTGCGTGTGGAAGAACCCGCCCAACGACGTGGCGACCCGGATGCTCGAGAAGTGCGGGCTCAAGAGCAAGCGCGTCAACGGCGCGGAGATCTCGTCCAAGCACGCCAACTTCATCGTCAACCGCGGCGGCGCCACGGCCGCCGACGTGCTCGCGCTGATGGACCTGACCCGCGAGCGCGTCCGGGCGCAGTTCGGTGTGACGCTCGAGCCGGAGATGCGGGTCATTGGCGAGTAAGAGCCTGCTCTCGCCTCGCGGGCGCTCCGTGGCGCTCGACGACCTCCACGAGCGGCGCGCGCTCGTGGCG
>JBOHQB010000196.1:0-5363 GCA_050731995.1 Candidatus Rokuibacteriota bacterium | reverse complement strand
AGCGAGAGCGTGAGGTCGTTGACGTACATGAGCACGAAGCGCCGCGCCGTCTCCTTGTCGATCCCGCGCCCGTAGCGCATCGCGTACTCGAGCGCCTCGTCCACGTTGGCGTGCGCCCACGCGATCGAGTCACTGAGCCCCCTGGACAACGCCCGATGCACCTCGTCGCCCAGGTCGCGCCGCATCACGTTCACGCCGAGCGGCAGCGGCAGCCCCGTATCCCGCAGCCACTCCTCGCCGAGGTCGAGCACCTTCACGAGTCCCATGCGCTCGTGCGTGATCTGGCCCTCGTGGATCAGGAGACCGACGTCCGCCTGCCCGTCGAGAACCGCCTGGGGGATCTTGTCGAAGGCGACCTCGATCTGCGGCGGATCGCCGACGTAGAGACGCAGCAGCAGGGCCGCCGTCGTGTGCCGGCCCGGAATCGCGATCACCCGCGCTTCGAGCTCGCCGCGCGGGATGGGCCCGCGCGCGACCAGCTTCGGGCCATAGCCCTTTCCCATGGACGCGCCGGGATCCATCATCCGGTAGCTGTCGGCGACGAGCAGATAGGTCGCGAACGAGACTGCGGTGACGTCGAGCTCGCCGGTGCGGGCGCGGCGGTTGAGCGACTCGATGTCCTCCAGCTGGTGCTCGATGCGGATTCCCGGGATCGACACCTTGCCCGCCGTGAGCGCGTAGAACATGAACGCGTCGTCGGGGTCCGGGCTGTGACCGATCCTCACGGTGCGCGTCGTCGTCATCGCCGGCGAAAGGCTATCACACGCAGTGCCGCACGCTAGCGCGACGCGCCGAGCCGCCGGACCTGTGAGAGCAGCCCCTCCGCGGTCGTCGCCATGGACGGGTTCACCCGGCAGCCGGCGGCCTCGAGCGCCTCGCCGACCCACGTGTTGCACGTGTTGATCAGGCTGTACGTCCCCCTCGCCGGGTAGAAGGCGCTCCGGCCGTAGCGCCCGGGTGCGACCGCCGCGACCCGGGCGGCGCCGCCTCGCGCGACGCTGCCCGAGATGAAGCGCATCAGCGCGTCCAGCCCATCGCGCGACAGCGCGACGTCCACGATCTCGGCGCTGCGAAAGACATGCTCGAGCGCGTCGTCCCCACCGACGACGTGCAGCACGCTCGCCGAGCCGAACGCCGCGCGGAGCGCCATCCCGAGCGTCGGCTCGCGCGCCTGGTAGAAGGCGCGATCGCCCCAGCCGAATTCGAGCCACGTGGTACCCGCAAAATCCCGCGACTCGGGCCAGAGATCGACCGGCGCGTCGGCGGATCGCACCACGATTCCGGTGTGCCAGCCGTGGCCGAGCACGTGGATGGTGACCGCATCGGCGCCCGCGGCACGCCCGCAGGCGCCACCAGCCGAGACCGGGGGAGGACACAGGACGAGCGGGGCGAGAGTCGAGACGAGAGCGATCAGGAGCGCGCGCGTCGTCAGTCTGTCCCGCCCACCGTGAATCCCAGGACGAAGTCGCCCGCGCGGATCGCGCGGATGATCGCGTCGAGATCGCGGGCGGCGTCCACCTCGATCCACGCGCGCCCGAAGTGCGGGGGGCGGTGCGCGTCGTCGGTGGCGATCTTCACCAGCGGGATCTCGCCGGTCGCGTACTCGGGACGCGACAGGCCCGTGTCGGTGACCTCGACCGCGTCGAGCCGGATGCCGCCGGCCTCGATCAGCCGGGCGCGCTCGACCGTCTCGGCGACCGAGAGCTTGTAGCGCGCGGGATGATTCAGCACGTGGAGCGTCTCGCGCTCGCCGATCACACGGCCGACGTGCTGCTCGAAGTCCGGCCAGTTCAGCTCGACGCCCTGGAACAGGAGCAGCTTCGCCTTGAGCCGTTCGAAGGCGCGCCAGTAACCGGGTCCGATCCGGTCCTCGTGATCGGTGATGGCCAGAAAGTCGTAGCCGAGCCCCTCGTACTCTGCGATCAGATCGCCGGGCGAGCGCACGCCGTCCGAGTGCGTGGTGTGGGCGTGCAGGTTGCCGCGCAGGCGCGGCATCAGCCGGTCAGCGCGGAGTCGCGGGCTTGGCGAGCGGCCGGGTGGGCGGGGGCCCGTCCCAGGTGATCGAGAAGCCGAGCCCAAAGTAGCCCGTAACCTCGTGGTAGTTGCTGATCTGGTGTCCCACGGGCGTGTTCGGCGACACCCAGCCGGCGAGGCCGTACCGGCCGCTTCCCGTCGGGGTCTCGTACTGACCGGCGAGCGGCTCGATGAACGCGGGCTCGTGCTCGACGCGCGGCCCCGGCCCCGGATAGACGTCGGAGTCGTGCGGCCGCGTCTCGTCTTTCCGCAGCGGCGGCGGCACGATCTTGAACTCGGGTCCCGGCTCGGGCTTCACCGGCCTCGTCGTCTCGATCTGGACCTGCGCCCAGGCGGGCGCGGCCGCGGCGAGCGCCAGCCCCGCGATCACGAGCGCCACCAGACATCTCATACGGCTATTGTACCGGATCGACCCGGCTCTTCCAGCAGTCCTCGGCAGCCCGGCTGTTGCCCCGGCCGTCACGCCCCACAGAGTGTGGTGAGCTCGCGCACGTCGCGCAGCGCGGCGAGGTCGAGCGCCGCCCGCTCGAGCGCGGCGAGACGGTCGGCGTCGAGCGCCTCGGCCGCGTTCTCGCGGAACTTCGCGACGATGACCTCGGACGCGAGCGGCCGGCCCGGCCCGCCACGGGGCTCCGCGACCTCGGTCTCGAGCACGCGGCCGCCCGTGAGACGCACCCGCACCCTCCCGGGAAACGTCGCCGGAAAGCGCGAGTGCGGATCGATCACATGCGTGACACGCGCTGCCAGGGCCAGCGTCTTCGGATCGGCGAGCCGCGGCGGCGCGTACGTCGCGAGCCCCACGCGGCCGTCGAGGAACGCCGCGGCGATCGAGAACGGCAGGCTGAACTGCGCGTCGTAGGGCGTGCGCGGCGTGAGCTTGGCGGCGCGCGGCTCGCACACGATGGGAACCTCGCCCTCCGGCACGACACACTCGATCGCCTCGATCGCGACCGGGTCGATCCCGTGGACGCGGCGGAGCTCCAGCGCGCAGTCGAGATACGCGTGATTGTAGTGGCAGCACGGGTACGCCTTGAAGGCGATGCGCGTCGTCTCCCACTCGCGACCGAGCGTCTCGAAGGGCCGCGGGTCGGGCGCCGTGTCGAGGAACGTCCCGTAGAGGCCGAAGCGGCCCTCGAGGATCGTCGCCGGCCCGCTGAAGCCGCCGCGCGCCAGCGCCGCGGCGACCGCGCCCGACTGGCCCGCCCAGCCCGGATGCACGCGCTTGACCCACGAGCCGTCCTCCAGGTGCTCGAGCACTCCCGAGGCAAAGCTGCCGGCGATCCCGAGCGCCGCCGTGAGTCGGTCGGCGTCGAGCTTGTCGCACTTCCCCGCGGCCAGCGCCGCGGCGAACGCGCCGCAGACCGCGGTCGCGTGGAAGCCGCGCGCGTGGAACCGCCCGGGCGCGGCCATGCCGATCCGCGTGATCGCCTCGTAACCGGCGACGGCCGCGGTGATGGCGGATCGCCCGTCGAGCCCGCCGGCCTCGGCGAGCGCCAGCACGGTCGGCCACACCACCGCGGAGGCGTGCGTGATCGAGGCCGCGTGCGTGTCGTCGAAGTCGAGACCGTGGGCGAGCGCGCCGTTGACGAGGATCGCGAGCGGCGGCGGCGTCGTCTCGCGCGCGCCGATCACCGTGCAGTCGCCGCGCGCCCCCCACCCCGCGAGCGCGCCCATGAGCGCCGGAGCCATCTCCCGGCGCGACGACGCGAGCGCGATACCGATGACGTCGAGGCAGCGCAGCGTCGCGCTCGCGACGACCTCCGGCGGGATCGCCTCGAAGGCGAGCTCCGCGGTGAACTCGGCCAGGCGGCGCGCGAGGGTCACGCCCCAATGGTACCTTTGTCGCGTGCCGCACCGCCCCCTTTTCGCCGCGGCGGTCGCCGCCGCCGGCGTGGTCGCCGCGGTGGCGACGCTCGGCGCCGGCTGCGCCGGGCGGGGCGGCGAGACCGCCGGCCCACCCACCCGGATCGCGACCGATTTCAATCCTGCCCAGATCCGGGCCTCCGCGCTCTTCGTCAGGGTCGCGCTCGAGGGCGCGTGGACCGAGCGCGACAAGACCACGCTGACCCACGACTACGAGGGGCTGCTGCTCGAGGGATTCAACGCCCGGGCCGTCCTCGTGAAGGACGTCGAGAGCGGTGGTGCGAAGAGTCTCGACCGCGGGGCCGCGCTCACCCGGGCGCGCGCGATCGGCGCCGATCACGCGATCCTCGTCGACGCGCGCGCCGCCCGCGAGATGGTCACGGTCTGCCAGGAGACGGGACGCCAGCGACGCGGTCAGGCGCTGGTCTGGCGACAGAACGTCGAGGTGCTGCGCGCGAGCGACGGGGCCGCGCGCGTGCAGATGACGGACAGCCCGGCACTCACGGCGACGGACGCGGAGGTGGACTGCCAGACCGGACGGGCGCGCCGGCAGGACACGAGCGACGTGATCCGCGCCGCGGTCGAAAAGCTGCTGTCGCGGCTGCTTGGTCCGTAGGAGACGTGCGCGCCCGGGCCCGCGCCGAAAATGGTGGACGATACTGGACTTGAACCAGTGACCCCCGGCATGTGAGGCCGGTGCTCTGCCAACTGAGCTAATCGTCCGTGCGGGAGAATCTACCTACTTACAGGACGCGGGTCAACCGCCGATACCCGAACGTGCATTTGCTAGACGGCAGCAGCTCATTGCTTGTCGAGAGGACGCACAGGCACGTCAGGATGCTTCTCACGCATGCACTGAACGAAAACAGCTTCCCTTGAAGGATCATCGATTCGATAGCGAATCGTTCCGTCCTTGTCGGCATTCCACAACATCTCGGGAACAAGTTGAATGCAATCCCACGATTTACCGATCGCGTCCCGCTGCTTAAACGACCAGACGGGCGAGTTCGCACACGCGGCGAGTCCAAGGGCCGCCAGCCCGGCCACCATCTGGATCTTGGATGGAATCGTCACGCCGAGCGCCGTTCCTACCTGAGCCACTTCGCGCCTGCGGGGGCCGTGGCCAAGGCAACTCCGACAATGCTCGTGAAGTACAAGAAAGGTGCAGCGAACCAGGCGTCGAGGGCAATAACCAGAACGTCGAATCTACTGACCGGCGATCCTCGCATCTGCGCGAATTGTCCCCAAAACGCAAACCAGACGATACCGCAGAGGACCAAGACCCACGCGATCTCCCTATCTGCTTGGCCTTGTGCCCTGAGCCTGCGCCCTGCGAACGCTAGTGTCCTGTCTCTAACGCTTGTTTACAATGCTTGATCTTGCGCAAGATCGCGGCCACGGTCGCCGTCCAGATGAAGGGCCGCGGGTGTTTGTTGTGCTCACGCACGTAGGCCCGAATGGCGGCG
>JBOHQB010000195.1:0-3463 GCA_050731995.1 Candidatus Rokuibacteriota bacterium | reverse complement strand
ATCGCGTACGTGGACGCCGCCGGCGCGCTCCGCGTCGGGCCGCGCAGCGCGGGCGCCGCGCCCGGGCCCGCCTGCTACCGGCAGGGCGGCGTCGAGCCCACGGTCACCGACGCAAATCTCATACTCGGCTACCTCGATCCCGAGCGCGTGTACGGGCGCGCCATTCGCCTCGACCGCGAGCGCGCATGCGCCGCGCTGGACCCGCTCGCGCGGCGCCTCGGCCTGCCGCTGCTCGAGGCCGCGGCCGGAGTGGTCGAGGTGGCCAACGCCGCCATGCTGCGCGCGCTCCGCCTCGTTTCCGTGCAGCGCGGCTACGACCTGCGCGACTTCACGCTGATCGCCTACGGCGGCGCGGGCCCCGTGCACGCGGGCGCGCTAGCCGCCGCCGTCGGCATCGCCCGCGTGCTGATACCCGCCCACTCGGGCGCCTTCTCGGCGCTCGGCTGCCTCGTCTCACCGCTTCGCTACGACGCCGTGCGGACGCACCGCGGACGGCTCGAGGCGTGGGACGCCAAGCCCGCGGAGGAACGCCTCCGCGAGCTGCAGGAGCGGTGCGTGACGCCGCTCGCCGGCGAGGGCATCGCGCTCGACCGGATCGCCGTTCGCTGGAGCATCGACCTGCGCTACAGCGGTCAGAACTACGAGATCGAGACCTCGTGGCGCGACACGGCGGAGGCGCTCCGAGCCGAGTTCGAGTCGCGCCACCGCCGCCTCTACGGCTACGCCACCGGCGAGAGCGTGGAATGCGTCAACCTGCGCGTAGTGGCGTCGGTGCCCGACGTGGCGGTCGAGCTGCCGGCGTTCGAGCCGGCCGCCACCCCGGCGCTGGTCGGCGAGCAGCGCGCGCACTTCCACGGGCTCGGCGAGGTCGCGCTGCCGCGCCACGACCGCGCCGCGCTCGGGCCGGGGACGTCCGTCGCCGGCCCCGCGCTGATCGAGGACGAGTGGTCCACCACGCTCGTCTATCCGGGTCAGCGCGCCACCGCCGACCGCCTCGGCAACCTCCTGATCGAGACCGGCGCGTGAGCCGCGATCGGTGCGCGAGCCCCGTCGTCCACCCCGTCACGCTCGAGGTCGTGCGTAACGCGCTCTACGCGATCGCCGAGGAGATGAGCGTGGTGGTCATGCGCTCCGCGCGCTCGCCGCTCCTGAAGGAGGCCGGCGACCTCTCCTCCGCGCTGACCGACGCCGAGGGGCGGCTCATCGCCCAGGGGCGCGACATCCCGATCCACATGGGCGTGATGGCGTTCACGGTGAAGGAGTTCCTCCGGCGCGTCCCCGCCGAGCGCCTCCGTGAGGGCGACGTGTGGTTCCTGAACCTGCCCGAGGTGGGCGGCAACCACCTGCCGGACGTTAAGGCCATCCGGCCGGTCTTCGCCGGCGGCAGGCTCTTCGCCTTCGCCATCAACCTCGCGCACTGGGCCGACATCGGCGGTACCTTGCCCGGCTCGTACGTGCCGTGGGCGACCGAGGCGTACCAGGAGGGGCTGCGCATCGCGCCGATCCGCCTCTTCTCGGCGGACGGCCCCGACGAGGAGAAGATCGCCCTGATCATGGCCAACCTGAGAAGCCCCGACGAGCGCCGCGGTGATCTCTTCGCGCAGTTCGCGGCCGATGACGTGGCGGCGCGCCGCCTCGGCGAGCTGGTTGCGCGCTACGGCGCCGACACGCTCGGCGCCTGCGTCGAAGCCCTGCACACGGCGTCGGAGACGGCGATGCGGGCGGCGCTCCGCGCCCTGCCCGACGGCGTCTTCACGGGCGAGGACTGGCTCGACGACGACGGCGTGGAGGACCGCCCCCTGCCCGTCCGCGTGCGCGTGGAGATCCGCGGGGACGAGGCGACGTTCGACTTCACGGGGACCGCCCCGCAGGCGCGCGGCCCGGTCAACACCACGTACTACATTGCGTGCTCGTCGGTGTACTACGCGATCAAGACGCTGGCCGCGCCCGAGGTGCCGCCCAACGACGGCTGCTACCGGCCGATCCGCGTGATCGTGCCGCCGGGGAATCTCCTGAACGCCGACCCCGACCGGCCCGTCGTCGGCGGCAACCACGAGACCTCGCAGCGCGCGGTGGACGCGATCTTCCGGGCGCTCGCCCCCGTCCTGCCCGACCGCGTGACGGCCAGCGGCCCCACGACATCCGGCGTGCTCATCTTCGGCGCGCGCACGCCCGACGGACGCTGGACGATCTTCTACGAGACCCACGGCGGGGGCGAGGGGGCCAGCGCCGCGCGCGACGGCGCCTCGGCACTGCGCGTCTACATGTCGAACGTCATGAACACGCCGACCGAGGTCGTGGAGGCCGAGTACCCGCTGCGCGTCGAGGAGCATGCGCTGCGGCCCGGCTCCGCCGGCGACGGCCGGCACCGGGGCGGCCTCGGCTTCCGCCGCGCCTATCGCGTCGTCGCCCCCGAGGTCACGCTGACCAGCATGCTGGACCGCCGCGTCGTGCCGCCGTGGGGCCTGGCCGGCGGCGGCGACGGGCTGCCCTACCGCATCACGCTCAACCCGGACACGCTGGGCGCGCGCGACGTCGGGGGCAAGGCGAGCGTGCGCCTCACGCGCGGCGACCTCGTGCTGATCGAGACGTGCGGTGGCGGCGGCTTCGGCCCACCCGCCGAGCGGCCCGCCGAGGCGCGCGAGCACGACCGCCGCGAGGGCCTCGCGTGACGCTGGCCCGGACGCGTGGGGCATAGGGACCCTCTAGCCCGAAAAAGAATTTGCTTGACGGCCTCGAGCGCGGAGGGTGGTCGCGTCCCGGCAGCGTCCGGCGGATGCGGGCCCACGTCTCTGCGGAGACGCCGACCATGGCCCAGCAGCAGGCGGACGCCCTGGCGCTCATCGCGGAGACCGCCCTGCACCACGACATCGATCCCGGCGCCCCGGCAGAGCGCTACCAGGTCGTGGTCCACGTCGATGCCCCGGTGCTGGCCGACCCCGATCAGCCCGGTCAGTCCGTCCTCGAGGACGGCGCGCGCGTTCCAGCTGGAACGTCCCAGCGCCTGGCGTGCGACGCCAGCCGGGTGGTGATGCGCCAGGATGACGCCGGGCGCCTGCTGGAGATCGGGGCCCGGACCTGGACCATTCCCCCTGCCTTACGACGGGCGCTCCAGCATCGCGATCAGACCTGCCGCTTCCCGGGCTGCGGGGTCCGCTTCGGCCAGGGCCATCACCTCCGCCACTGGGCGCACGGGGGCCCGACCACGCTCTCGAATCTCGCGATGCTCTGCCGCCGGCATCATCGCGCGGTGCACGAGGAGGGGTATGAGGTCGCGCGTGGGCCCGACGGGGCTCTCCGGTTCCAACGGCCAGACGGCCGCCCGCTGCCTGAGGTGCCGCCGCCTGCGGCGGTGCCCGATGATCCGATCAACGCCCTCCTGGCGTGTCACGACGCGCAGGGTCTTCGTCTCACCGCGCGGACGGCACGCCCCGGCTGGCTCGGGGAGCGCCTGGATGTGGGC
>JBOHQB010000194.1:0-2816 GCA_050731995.1 Candidatus Rokuibacteriota bacterium | reverse complement strand
GGTGAAGACGCTGCGCGCCCAGACCCGGGCGCTCGCGAAGGCGCTCGGCGTGGTGGGCCTCATCAACGTGCAATTCGCGATCCGCAACGACGCCGTCTACGTGCTCGAGGTGAACCCGCGCGCCTCGCGCACGGTGCCGTTCGTCTCCAAGGCGATCGGCGTGCCGCTCGCGAAGATAGCGACGCGCGCGATGCTCGGCCACTCGCTGGCGTCAATCGCCCACGTCGAGGAGCGCGAGCTCGGCCACATCGCGGTGAAGGAGTCGGTCTTCCCCTTCATCAAGTTCCCCGGCGTCGACGTCGTGCTCGGCCCCGAAATGAAGTCCACCGGCGAGGTCATGGGGATCGACCGCGACTTCCGCAAGGCATATCTCAAGGCGCAGCTCGCCTCCGGCTCCACCTTGCCGACCTCGGGCAAGGTCTTCGTCTCGGTCAAGAACCGCGACAAGCGCGCCGTCGCATCGCTCGCGCGCCGGCTGGTCGAGATGGGGTTCTCGCTCGTCGCGACGTCGGGGACGGCGCGCGTGCTCGAGCGCCACGGCATGACGGTCGAGCCGGTCCACAAGGTAGCGGAGGGCTACCGGCCCAACGTGCTCGATCTCATGAAGCGGGGCGACATCGCGCTGGTCTTCAACACCCCCGAGGACGGCCGCGCGCGCAAGGACTCCGCGATGATCCGCTCGACCGCCGTGATCCAGCGTATCCCGTACTACCTGACGGTGGACGGATTCCAGGCGGCGATCGGCGCGATCGAGGCACTGCTCAAGGGCGAGCTCCGGGTGGTGAGCCTGCAGGAGCACTACGCCGGGTGAAGGACCGGCTCCTCGTCGCCCTCGATGTCGAGCGCCTCGCGGACGCCGAGGCGCTGCTGGACCGGCTGGCCGGCGTCGTGACCGGCTGCAAGATCGGCTCCCAGCTCTTCACGGCGGCGGGGCCGGCCGCGGTCGAGGCGGCACGGAAGCGCGGCTTCGGCGTTTTCCTCGACCTCAAGTACCACGACATCCCGAACACCGTCGCCGGCGCGGTGCGCGAAGCCGCGCGACTCGGCGTCTTCATGCTGAACGTCCACGCCGCGGGCGGCGTCGCGATGATGCGCGCCGCGGCGGAGGCCGCGGCGGCGACGAGCAAGGAGCCGGGCGTCGCGCGACCGATCTGCCTCGCCGTCACGGTGCTGACGAGCCTCGACCGCCGCGCCCTCGAAGCCGAGGTCGGGGTTCACGCGAGCGTGCCCGCGCACGTTCTGGCGCTGGCCGAGCGGGCCCGTGAGGCCGGGCTCGACGGCTGCGTCGCCTCACCCCAGGAGATCGGGCTCCTGCGCCGGACGCTGGGGCCGCGCTGGGTCATCGTGACGCCGGGCATCCGACCCGCGAGCCCCGTAGCAGCTGGGCTGGGGGGTCCGGGGGGCCATCTCGGGGCCCCCCGACTGAGCGACGACCAGAGACGGGTGGCCACCCCGCGGGCCGCCATCCGCGCCGGCGCCGACTATCTCGTTGTGGGCCGCCCCGTCACCGGCGCGCCGGATCCCGCCGCGGCGGCCGCGGCCATCCTCAAGGATCTAACGGCTCCGTAGACGCGCCGACCGGCCCCGTCTCGTCCGGCCGCTCCCACGCCCCCCGAAGAAGCACCACCGCCTCGCCGAGCGCCGATCGGAGCGCGGCCACGTTCTCGTGCTGCTCGCCGAGCAGCACGACGAAGCCGATCGACGTCACGGCGATGAGCAGCGCGCCGTCCTCGGCCGAGAAGGCCGCGGTCTCGAACGCCGTGCCGCCGACGCGTGCCGCGTGGAGCTCGAGCTCGCGGCCGAGCGTGGCGGCCAGCGCGGCGAGCGGCTCGATCGCGACCGACGGCGGCAGCGCCGCGTCGATCACGAAGCCGTCGGGCGCGACGAGGAGCGCGCCGCGCACCAGCGGAAGCCGGGACAGCTGGCGCACGACGTCGCGCACCCGGGCGCCGCGCGAGGCGTCGTCGGTCGAGAGCGACAATCGGAGCCGCGGGCTTCCGGCGCGCGAGGACGACAGACCGTACGGGGTCATGACACTTTCCTGTGGGGCGCGGCCTGCCCCAGTTCGTGCAGCGCACCGACCCAGAGCCGGTTCACCTGGAGCAGCCCCGGGGACCACTCAGTGTGGCGCGGCATCGACAGCGCGAGCACGAGCTCGCCGTCCGAGCGCGCGAAGTCGGCGCCCCGCGAGTTCTCCACGACCGCGCGTCGTAGCGCGCCGAACCCGGCGCGCGCGAGCGCCGCCGCGGCGAGGCGCAGCACGACGAGACCACACGCCGCGGCGTCCAGGTCGCGGATACCGCCGGGCGTCCCGGCGAGCAAGGACCCGTCGAGCCGCGCCAGGACGAGCTCGCAGCCGTCCTCGGGCGGTCGGACGTGCTCGAGCCGCAGCAGCGCGCGCGGATGAGCGGGATGGCAGCGCAGCACCCAGCGGAACTCGACTTGCGCGAGCGTCGTCGCGCGCACCGCGGCGTAGAGGTACGCCGCCAGCAGGTGGCCCGTCAGGCTCTCAGGGTCGAGCGTCAGACCCCGCCGGACGTGGGCCATCGCGCGCGCGCGCCGGCGGCGGCGCGCGCGGCCACCGCGCCAGAGGCCCGCGAAGAGCGCCACGCTAACCCCCGCTGTCTCCCGTCGCGAGCGTGACGCGGAGGATTTCCTCAACGGTGGTGACGCCCTCGAGGACCTTGAGGAGGCCGGCCTGGCGCAGGGTCCGCATGCCCTGCTGCTGGGCCAGCGCGCGCATCTCGGCCGTCGTGGCGTTCCGGAGGATCAGGTCGCGCAGCTCCTCGCTGATCGGCATCACCTCGTAGATCGCC